>JBBDIG010000010.1 GCA_040880525.1 Bacteroidia bacterium | reverse complement strand
AACCGCCTAAAGGAGTTAAATAACTAATCCAACATGTGCGTGGCCGGATGCTTACTACTAACCGTAGTAGGTCAGCAAAAAATGAAAAAGGGACTATTAATCATATTGACACTCATAATTGGTTTTGGCCTGGGCTGGTGGTTTAATGAACTGAATCCATTACCGGAAGGAGTAGTTGAAGACGCCCGAAATATTAAGCCGAACACTGGGGACTTAAATTTAACACTTGAAAGGGAAAAGCTGACTACAGAAGATTTTGAAACCTTCTTCTATCAGTTCATGTACGACCCCGACTTTCAAATTTCGAGAATTAAATTCCCTCTACCTTTTATTTATTTTAAGGACGGAGATCCAGGAGATGAAACTGATACTACTTTTTTGACAAAGGAGAAATGGGAGCATAACCATTACTTTCTAAATGAAACTTCAATTCCAGTTATCTACGACAACTACGAAATGAAATTGCGAAATACTGAAGAACGCGTCTTTGTTTGGTCAGGAGTAGAAAATGGAATTTATGTGACTTCGTATTTTAAAAGAATAAATGGCAAATGGTTTTTGATAAGAAAAGAGGATTTCTCGACTTGAAAATAAAAAAAGCCTGGCTACAATAGCGTTTATAACTTTAGCGGGTAAAGTGGTAAATCAAACTTGGTGCTTTTAAGTAAGTTTGGTGCCAGCCGACAAGAACGCAATTGGACCAATGAAGCTTCGTGGCAATTCCGGTGATGCCAACCCTGTACCCATAATGACCGTAACAGAGGGTCAGTTAATTTCGGAATGAGGTCAGGATCGTCTGGATTTTCCTGCGCAACCGTGAGGTATTTGCAAACCAGATACATCAACCCACTCGTCTGTTGGTATATCCAGAAAATGTGTTTACTTTGGTCAGGTAATATGAGACCCACATAAGAGGAGACTTTCACGTAGGGTTCCGTGGGAAGGCAGGGGTGAAATTCCCCGTCCTGACCCGATTAAGCGCTGCTCAAAAAAAGTTCACAGAAAAAGAATGACTGTATAACGTACCAATTAGCTTTTCAATGAAATACATGTTACTTCTGTTGATCTTTATCCCGCTTGCTTCCACTCAAGGGCAAACCATCAGGATAAACTACGACATTGACACCGCCACTTACAATGTTGGGGCGCCTTTGCAGTTGTGGATGAATTTTTTGGAGGCAGGTGATGATTCTATCAGCTCAAAATATTGGAGCGCGGCAGAAGTAGAAAAATATGGCCGGGATTCTTATTTTCTAATTGAGCGGGAATTGAATTTCGGCACCAAGAATTATCTCAAGCTGATGAATTATGCCACCGTGACAATTCTCAGCATACGCAAATTGGGTGATTATTATAAGATCAATTCCCTAATGGAGTTTCCCGGCAAGGATAGTATTACAAGTAATATCCAGTACATTTACAATGTGTATGCGGGAGAAGAAAATGGTGAATTAAAACTCTTTAATCCGCTGAAGATAAATACGGATATTAACCTCAACAGCACCACCGTTGGCTTCATCAGATTCCATTACCTTAAAACTCATACGTTTGATGAAGTTCTGGCAAAAAAGCAGAATGATTTTTTGGTGGATTTCGCCAAGCATTTTGAAGTGCCAACAGATACCATAGATTACTACTTTGCCCCTACACGCGAAGAGCTTGCACAAATAAGGGGCTTTGATTTTATTATTGGAATAAATGGAGAGGAAATTCCTTCAGGCAGGGCCGATGCAACGGGGCGGATAGTATATTCTTCGGGATTAGCCGAATATTACCCGCACGAATTCATTCATATTCTGCTGTATCCCCACTACCCCAACGGCCATTGGTGGATACATGAGGGAGTGGCCACTTACTTTGGTTTAAGCCGGGGCAAAGAACTTAACTGGCAGCTGGAGCGACTGAACAGGCACTTGGCAAAGCACCCGGAAATTAACCTTGACACTATGCTACAGTACAGAACCGTTGACCAATTTACTGATTACAGCTACGCCCTGGGCGGTTGGGTAGTGCAGAAAGCTTATGAAAAAGGAGGTTATGGTCTTGTAAAGAAACTGCTGAACTCAGGTAAAACAAGTGAAGACTTTTATGCTGCCATTGAAGAGCACTTGGGAATAAAGCAGGAAGGTCTGGATGAAACAATAAAGGCAGAATTGAAGGTAACCTTTGGGGATTAATTCCTGAAAAAAAAGTGCACAAAAGGTTCTGTAAAAAGTGCTGATTTTTATGGCTGAGAAAAACGCAAGTGAACCTATGACGCCTCGTGCTTCTTCCGGTGATGTTCCCACATGGTTGTAATGCCAGTATGTATCAGAGGAAGTTGGCCATTTGGGAGAAAGGACACCGTTTGGTAGCCCGTATGCGTGAGCTTAACAAGAGTACATCAAAACCAACTTACGAAACATTCCAAAAAGCCATTGAGCATGAAAACCCTGAGATTTGCGCCAATGCTATGATAGCTTTAATCACCATTACTACTTATCTGCTCAAACAGCAGCTAAAGCAATTGGAAATGGCCTTCCTAAAAGAAGGCGGTTTGCGTGAACGAATGACCAAGGCCAGAATAGAAGTGAGAAAGAAGAAAAAGTAATTTTGTAGGACTTTTGTGACATGCGGGACAGCGTCCTACTTGTCCCACCAGTCCCCCGAAACGGAAAGCCAGATATGAACGAAGCCAAAAGAAGGACAGTAAGTGTCAATTATATTCTTTCCCACGTATGCTTGACAAGTCCAGTCCCTCCGGGATACCTTGAGGAAAACGGGCGAACATTTTTAATTCCTCATAGGTCATTTTTTTGTCAGTATAACGAGTCGCATTATTCCCTGCTATTGTTACCCAAATTGTGACGATCAGATTCAAAGGAAGAGTACTGATTCCTATTATACCGTGGCTGAATGCTGAAATTGTTAAAAGTGGGATTGTCCAACCATATTGCGTTGATTTAGCGTAGGTTAATTTAAATTTTTTTACATTTTCCATCGGTATCGAAACGCAAGTATTGGTTTCCGGAGACAATATGATTATTTCCTCATTTTCTATTGCTATTAATTCCCCATCAAAATATTGCCCCGGAACCCTTACCATGATTAAGGAGCCATATTGGTTTACTCCCAGATTTTTTACTGAAGGAAGATATCCGGACGAGGAACAACCGGAAAGGAGCATAGCCAGAAGCAGGATTTCAGCCAGTAGTATTCTATTTCTCATAATACAAGAATGTTTCAGTTTCAATTTTACTATTCCAAAACTGTTCTTCCATAGTGGCTTCATATTGCTTGTAATCCTTACTTTGTTGCCTCAGGTATTTCTTTGGCCGGTCCACCATCTGTTTCAGTTTCATTAAATTCTTATCTTTTATCCATTTTTCACGCATCCATTCTAAATAATAACCTTTGGAAAATAAAAATAATTCATAGGTTGTATCGGCACCCGGAAGTGGAAAGCTAAACTTGTACTTACTGCCTGGCATAGAAATCAAATACTTTTCAGGATCAATAAGTTGCCCTAAAGCGGTTGAGTCTTCTTTACCTTTATTTAATACTTGGTTTACTGTGAATTCATTAACTGTTACTTCTTTTTTAATGTTTGTTAAAGCAACATAATCCATGCGCCATAATCCCTTGTTCAGTACAATTTTGACTTTAATTACCGGTTCCGGTAAAGGTATTTTCAAAGGAATGAATTGGCGGTTAATGGCTATGGGTCCGGTTTCATTAAACTCATTTTGATATACCCATGCTTCGGTCTGGCCATCCCATACATAAATGTCAATATTGCCCAATTCGTCCATAATTCCGGTTAGGGCCTTTTCCCTAATCTCCTCATCGGTCTCAATTTTTGCAAATATATCAGACACCTCTTCGCCCATATAGCCCATTGCGCTGTAAAAAATGTAGGTGGTTAATAAGGATTGGCGAAATTGCAGGATCAGCCCCAGGTCACTTGGATTTTTAACGTCATTAAATGTCAGGTAAATTTCCTCTTTACTGCTGAGGTTCTTTTCGTCAGCCAATGAGAACCGCTCTTGCCTGTCGTGATCCTTTAGCAGCCATGTAATATCCCCTTCGTTTGCTTTTGCCTCAGAGAGAGGATAATTGTTTTCACACAAATAAAAATCATTTATTGCCGAATGATAAACCCTTTCTCCTTTATTTAAAGGGTAGGCAAGAAGTTTCACCTCTTTAACACAATGGGTTTCCAGCGCTTCATTTTTCATGGTTATTGAGAAGTTGCTGTCCGCTAATGTGTGATGGTTCAGGGCATCTACATCATAGTATTCCATTGATGGCGAAATTGCACTAGAAAACCCTTCTGCATCGGCATAATGGAAATTATCGTTTTCATTGATGTAGAAAGTGGGGCAGGAGCCGAAGCATGCTTTCGGGTTTAGCATGCAATAAATGCCTATATAAAGGTCAAAGCCAGCCAATATAGTTAAAACTGCAATCCTGCCTGACTCAGAGAATTCAACCCGTTTATTGGTTTCAAAGATGGCAACACGGTCTATGGGAAGCGTGATTTTCCCCTCATGTATCAGGCTGCGGTTAAAGTTGAACCTTGTCCCGTATCCATTCACATTGTGGGCAATGGTATCAATTTTCCAACTATCATATAAAATGCATATATCCCCATTCTTGAGGTGGGCTTTCAAAAATGGCTTGTCCAGCAAATTTTTTGTCTCGTGGATTAACCGGTTGTGATCCTGGTAGTTAGATCGGAAGCGATCCTTTGTACAGGACTGGAGTGCGATAACAACAGACAAGATTGTAAACGCGTGAACAAAGAATTTTTTCATGGTTAGATGGTAAGTGAAGATGTCATTTTTAGGTCCGGCCAGGGGCCTGCGTGTATTCATTATTTAGTTAGCCAAAAATAGACTTTGCTTGGCGGAAAGCAATCATTTATTTTCCTTTTCGTCATTCATAGCAACAGCGAATTTTGTTTTGTATGTTATTTGGAGAATCTGGTGGTGTGCTCCACGCCCGGTTATTCATGCACAGATTCTTCTCTGCGCTGCGCTCCGGTCAGAATGACGTCAAGGGGTGGAATAATTTAATTGAAATAGTTGTATCGTTTTTTTCAGAGTGCATTTTATCAATTATTTAAACCTTTTGAAATAGATATTATGTCATCCTGATTATATTGCGAACGGGATAAAATATTGAAAAATAAACAGATCTGTCATTCCTGAATTTGGCGATAGCGGAATATCAGAGATCTCCTGCGCATAAAGTCCCTGAAAAGTTTACGAGGTTGCATTACATTCGAAGATTCCCGCCTCCGAGGGAATGACAACTATTTCGGGAATTCTGGAATTTACACCTTTTCTAGTATTTCACCTTCAGCAGGACCATATACTTTGACACATATTGAATTCAGGCTAAACCGGAGAAGTAGCGGGTCCTGAACAATTGCCTCCTTCGTTGGCTATAAATAAACAGATCATCAAACGGCTGGCTTACTGCGCATGGAATATATTAGCGAAGACATTCTGTTAATTGGCTCTATCCTGCTTTTTATAAGCATTTTGGCGGGCAAGACTTCCTACCGGTTTGGGGTTCCTACGCTATTGCTTTTCCTTGGTATTGGCATTCTTGCCGGATCAGAAGGGCTTGGCGGAATAAATTTTAATGATCCCCAGGCTGCCCAATTTATTGGAATTGTAGCGCTGAATTTTATTTTGTTTTCCGGGGGGCTGGATACCAAGTGGGAAAGTATTAAGCCCATACTTTGGCGGGGAGCTGTACTTTCTACATTGGGCGTATTGCTGACTACTGCATTTGTAGGGATATTCACATGGTATTTCTTTAAGGTGGACTTAATCGAAGGTCTATTACTGGGGGCCATTGTATCTTCGACTGATGCTGCTGCTGTATTCTCTGTGCTACGTTCCAAAAGTGTGGGGTTAAAGGGATACCTGCGCCCTACCCTGGAACTGGAAAGCGGCAGCAATGATCCGATGGCATATTTCCTCACCATTACCCTTACCGCACTCGCAATTGGAGCGAAAACCAGTATGTTGGCCATACTGCCTACTTTCATACTACAGTTTGCGCTGGGCTTCGGTGCAGGAATTGGGATGGGCTATCTTGGCCGGTTACTGGTAAATAAAATTAAACTGGATTTCGAGGGCCTCTATCCGGGATTGTTGCTTGCCGTTATATTTTTCACATATTCAGCTACCGAATATATTGGCGGCAATGGGTTTTTGGCAGTGTACATCTGTGCCGTTTATATGGGAAACCATAGCCTCATTCACAAAAAAAGCCTGATGCGATTTTTTGATGGAGTCGCATGGCTTATGCAAATTATATTGTTTTTGACACTGGGCTTGCTCGTTTTTCCTTCTCAGATCATTCCCATTGTAGGCATAGGGATAGTCATTTCAGTGTTTCTTATTTTTATTGCGCGGCCATTAAGCGTTCTTATTTGCCTCGCTTTTTTTAAAATGAAAATAAGAAATAAGATATTTATTTCATGGGTAGGGTTAAGAGGAGCGGTGCCCATCGTATTTGCTACTTATCCGCTTATTGCTGGATTAACAAATGCCGACCTCATATTTAATATCGTATTTTTTATTACCCTGATTTCGGTTATATTGCAGGGAACCACAATTCCAATAATGGCCAGGATACTAAAGGTAGCCCTGCCCGAAGGCGTGAAAAGACGTACTCCGCTTGACATTGAGCTTGCTGACAGCATAGGATCGGAGCTGGCGGAAGTAGAAATTGCCGGCACCAGCAGGGCTGCTGGTGCTAAAGTGGTAAGCCTCGGGTTTCCTAAAAAGGCGTTGATAGTATTGATTAAGCGCGATGGGACCTACATTTCTGCGAACGGGGCCACAGTACTATTGCCGGGGGATGTGATCGTGGTACTTGCCGAAGACGAAGAGAGCTTGCAGCGGGCCCTGGATTGCCTTAATTGAAATGACCCAATCAGAACGTCATTCTGAGCGCCAGCGAAGAATCTGGTGGTATGTATGCTCCACGCTCGGTCATTCCTGCACCAGATTCTTCTCTATGCTGCGCTCCGGTCAGAATGACGTTTTGGGTGGAAGGATGAAAGCGGATTTACCACTCCTTGATTTGGTCAAATGAATCATCCCAATTTGATTTAATTTATTGATCAGGTCTTCTTTGAATTTCCTGGTTTTTCCTTTAAGGTATTTTTCATAATCAATTGCTGCCTCAATTGAGCCAAATGATTTGAAGTACACCAGTTTATCCAGGTTATATCTGGCCGAGAAACTTTTGGGAAATGCGTTGGTCTTGTGTTTATAAATACGCGAATACAAATCTTCGGTGACACCAATATACAAGGTGGTGTTTCTTTGATTTGAAATTATATAGGTGTATCCGCCTTTTCCCATTTTGCTAAATTAGTTCATTACAAATTACACCATTCGAAAAACACACGTCATTCTGAGCGCCAGCGAAGAATCTGGTACTGTGCTGCTCGCCCGGTTATCCAAGCACCAGATTCTTCCCTGCGCTGCGCTACGGTCAGAATGACGTTAGGGGGTGACCATCCCCCTCAACACCTCATCCAACTCCCCCACAATCCGCTCATAACTATAATTCCCCACGATAAACCCTTGACCGGCAGCAGCCAATTCCTCTCGCTCCTTGTCGTGCGCGAGATAGTAATCCACTTTGGAAAGGCAGTCCGCCAAATCTTTGTAAGTGGCGAAAAGGTGGCCGGGAAACATCTCTCCAAAGTTAGGTGCCTCGCGGGTGAGCATGAGGCTGCCGGTGCCGAGGATTTCGTAGATGCGCTGGTTTACGCCCAGACCGTTGGCGGTGTCCACATAGTCGTTGAGGACGATGCGGCTGTTGCGGTACACCTGAAACATGTCGAGGCCGGAGGTGGGCCCCTGGAAAGTGCGCTTTAGGTTGGGGAAATCCGTGAGCCTGCCTTTGCCGCCATGTTCCCACCAGTAGCCCCACCAGCGGAAGTCCGCCTTGGCCGCCACCTGCTCGAAGAACTCCGTGCGCTGCCTGAAGTTTTGTGTCCCAAGTCCGCCCACAAATGTGAGGTCATAGGTTTTTCCTTCGTCCTGTAGTTCGCTGAGAATGCGCGGGTCGAAGCCCTGGTCATTAAGTTTGGTCGGCACATCGTGCAGCTCGAAGAAACGGGCAAAATCCGGGTGGTCAGTATAAATAAGGTCCCAATGGTTGGGGTGCCAGTGAAAGGGCAGCCGGGCAGATAGCCGCGCCACCAGCAGTCGCTTTCCACGGTATTTCTGCCAGAACTGGCTCGGCAGCGGTTGCGACCGCACAAACAGCACATCCGGGTCGAACGCCTCAATGTAGTCGCGAATCACCTGCTCCTCCCAGCGCCTTTGCTTGGGCCGCAGCTTGTCCTTGAGGCGGCTTTGCAGCTTTTTGAGGCCGGTGCTACTGCCATAGAGATGGGCTGCTGTTTTCGCCAGGTAATCATCATCCATCAGAAAAAACTCCTCGGCCTGCCAGCCCTTTTGCTTTAGCCAATAGGTGTAGAAGTCAGAATAATTGCTGCGCAACGCAATAAGGCGGTCTCTGTATGCTGCCAACGACAAATTGGCCAAATCCGGCCACTGCCGCTTCTTTTCTTCAAGATAGGCGGCAGGATGGATGATGTCGAATTTGAGGAGCTTGAGTTGCTTTTGGCTTCCGGTACTTCGCTTCATGGGCGCAATATCAGGCAAAGTGCAGAGTTTCTCAACTTCCTTGGCACCTAATCGCAACTGACACAAACCTGAGACAGATGATCTTTATAGGAAATACAGGCCGTTGCGATGCCCGCGATTTTAATAGCCATCAGACTGACCAGCCTATTCCGCTTTACGTTGGTAGTTACCAGGGTAGTTTCGTTTTATAGTCTCATGACCAATGGCTTGGCGCTAAATAGAATCTTTTGCAATAGAATCCCACTGAGAAATAATTTTCTTTACATTTGTCAGCGAAGCCGGGGCGGGATTCGAGGTTAGGTAAAAGTGGATATATACGCAATTGCGTATATAGATTTGTTATGCACAAGCACTAAAATATATTGTAACTAAATTTAACTTTGACGTTAAATAGAAACTAACCATTAACAATAAAAACCATGACAAAAAAAATTCTCAGAAGTGCTTTACTCGTTGGGACAACTGTAGCACTATTATCTTTTGACTTACCAACAGGTTGGTTCAAAGCTGGCGACCAGCCCAAAAGTTATGAAATGGGGACAGACAAAGGCGCGGGACAAGACGGTAAAAACGCTGCGACAATTAAGTCAATCGACAAATCTATCAAAGGTTTCGGGACACTAATGCAAAACTGTTTGCCTGGCAAATACTTAGGAAAAAGAGTTCGAATGAGTGGCTTAATGAAATCCAAAGATGTTACCGAATGGGCTGGATTTTGGTTTCGTGTTGACCAAGTTAATTCACAGGGGGCACTTTCTTTTGACAATATGCAAGACCGTGCAATTAAAGGGACAACTGATTGGAAAAAATATGAAATAGTATTAGATGTTCCGACAAAAGCTTCAAACCTTGCTTATGGTGCATTACTCAGTGGGACAGGACAAATTTGGTTTTCCAATTTAAAATTTGAAGTTGTCGACAATACTGTTCCAACTACTGACAATGGCAAAAATAATATGCCATTATCGGAGCCGACAAATCTCGACTTTGAAAAATAGAATAAGTGCCAGTGCATAACAAGCGTTTGGTAAAAAAAGCGGGTTCAGTGGTAAATTGAACATTCTGCCTCGTATCAACTTTTGTGTTATATTGACAGTGAAGTGCTCCGAAATCCGCCACTGCGCCAAGCGCCAAACCGTTGGCAGTAATGGTAGAAAAACGAACGCATCAAACAACTAACGTCTTTAAAAACATAAATTTGTAGCATATACAAACTAACAATGGATAAACGATTTACAGACATAATTCAACTAATAAAGCAAGCTCGGAATGGGGCGACTCTGTTGTGACAGAATTAGCAAAATACATACAGAACAACGAACCTGAGATTAAAGGCTTCTCCGACAAAAATATTTGGAGAATGAAACAGTTTTACGAGACATACAAGGATTTTCCAAAACTCTCACCAGTGGTGAGAGAAATTAGTTGAACTGACAATATGCTCGTTTTTTCAAGGGGTAAAACAATTGAAGAAAGGGAATTCTATCTTAAACTTGTTAAGCAAGAAAATTATAGCAAAAGAGAACTCGACCGAAGACAGCTATGTCGACAGGCCGTAGCCGCAAACCCATTGTCCTCCATTAGAGAATAAACAGCAAAAAAATGAAAGCAGCAATTCGTAGAAATTATTGTTCGCCAAGCCAAATAAGAATTGAGCAGATTGAAAAACCAATCCCAAAAGACGATGAAGTTTTAATTAAAGTTTATAGTGCTACTGTCAATCGGACAGATTGTGCGAACCTTACAGCCAAGCCATTTATCATGCGATTTGTCTTGGGATTATTCAAACCAAGAAAAACTATATTGGGGACGGATTTTGGAGGAGAAGTAATAAAAACCGGAAAAAATGTTAAGTCATTTAATATTGGCGACAGGGTATTTGGTTTTAATGACACAGGTGCCGAATCTCAAGCTGAGTACTTAGCGACAACCATAGAAAATGTTTTTCCTATACCAGGGAACATTGATTTCAAAAAAGCAGCGGCAAGCTTGGAAGGAGCACATTATGCTTACTCTTTTCTACATAAAGTAAAGATTAAACCAGGACACCGTATTCTTATAAATGGTGCAACGGGCGGAATTGGTTCTGCGCTGTTGCAATTTGTAAGGCAATATGATGTCAAAATAACAGCGACCTGTAACACGAAAAATATTGAGCTTGTTAAATCTTTAGGTGCTGACAAAATTTTTGATTATACTAAAGAAGATTTTACCAATGATGAAGATAAATATGACTTTGTTTTTGATACGGTTGGTAAAAGCACATTTAGAAAGTGCAAATCAATATTAAATGAAAAAGGGGTTTACATTTCTTCTGAGTTAGGACCTTATTCTCAAAATGTTTTTTATCCTCTATTGAATTCAATATCAAGCAAAAAAGTAATCTTTCCGATTCCTTTCCATAAGAAGACAACAATACCGTATATCAGTAATCACTTAGAGACTGGAAAATTTCAGCCAGTGATTGATCGGGAATATCAATTAGAAGATATATCCAAGGCTTACGAGTATGTAATCAAAGGAGAAAAAACAGGAAACGTTTTAATTAACATTAAAAAAAGCGAGGGTACAAAAACACCTAAAACGCATTAAAATGCATTTACCCAAAAGGTTTTACCCTATCTAAAATCACTTATCCGAATATTTGTAAATGACGTTGAGGCCACGCCTTCCAAGACTTTAAGAAAAAATTATTGAACAGACTATCACTTAATCCGACCAACAAAATTTCGCAACCAAATGACACCGAAACAAGAAGAAAGAATCAGGAACAAAATTAAGAAGATCAAAGCAGCTTTAGCCGCTGACAAAAAACATTGGGGCGGGTTTCATCACGATGGACAAGGACTTAGATATGCTCCTCCCCGGCTTTACATTCAGCTAAGTGATTTTTCTGGCGGACTTCGATTCCTGAATTGGTTTAACAAGAACTTTCCAGACGACAGTGGTTATCCGGACTTCTTGTTCGAGTGGACGGTCATCCTCTTCAAGACTGGCAGACTGAAAGAAGCGGAGAAAAAGGCGTTTCGGACTTTTATGGGAAACACCTATCTGTTTGACAAGTTTTTTGGGAGACCTATAAACAAAATTGACAAATGGGAAGGCTCTAATCTAGCAATTGCTGATTTTGCAATTGACTACTTCGACTATTCCCATAAACAAGAAAATTTATTGGACTTTTCAGATTGGTTAGACAATTTGACCCAATCAGAAAAATTTTTAACCTTAGCGAACAAATACATAGAAATCTACAAACGTTTGAAAGACGAAGACGACTTTGAAACCAGGGGCTACTTAATAAGACAGGCTAATCAATTAGAAAATGAAATCTGACAGACGACAAGATAGCATCACAGCCATAATCCGGTGGACGCCTGGTGAGTTGTAACTGGCCTGAGAGCGACTTGCACGTTCTGGAAATTTAGGTATGTTAGAAACCTTTGCTCATGTCGGCAAAACACAAAACGTTATCGCTCATTCTAAAAAGTCAGCACGTCAGTGATTCCAAAATACAAATAAGGACCAATCAGTCTTAAAAATATTACCTTTGCTGAGTGGAAAAGATAGGTTTCATAGAGATAAGAATAACAGGTACAAAGGGGAATCTTGACCTGATACCCGACAACTACGATATTCGTGAGATTATGGCTATGCTCGAAAATGCCGAAAACTTACTTTATCCGGGTGACAAAAGGGACAGACCGAATATCAGCTACAAAATTGAAGAAGGTTCTGTAAAACATATCTTAAAAACTTCAATCCAATATATAATTGGTTTTAACGCTATTATTGGACAGGTTAGTCAGATTCAAAGCATTGATTTTCTTGACCTTAATACTGCAAGAGCATTTGAAAATATTCAAAGCATTGCCACTACAAGAAATTACGTTTTCAGCATTAAAACCTCGCTTGATCACACGAATGAAGTCAAAATTGACAAGTCCACACAGTATTACAGAACAGAAGCAATTTGGGCAAATGCAGAATTCTACTTTTATGGCAAATTGACCAATGCAGGTGGTAAAGACAGGGCTAACATTCACATTTATACCGAAGAATTTGGCACCGTTAGAATTCAAACTCCAATTAGCTTTTTAGAGCAGTATAACGAAAATTTGCTCTATAAGACATTTGGTATAAGAGCGGCAGGCAAGCAACATTCTGAGACAGGAGAGATTGACACTTCTACGCTGAAATTTATTGAATTGGTTGACTATCAACCTAAATATGACGAACAGTATTTAAAATCACTTCGGGACAGAGCAAAAAAATCCTGGCTTGGCGGTATCAATCCCGATACTTGGTTAAAAGAAATAAGGGGTGGATATGACGCATAAAGCAGTTTTACTAGATACCAGCTTTTTTCTTCGCTTTTTAAACGACAATGACCCGCTATTCAAGAATGCTGACGGCTATTTCCGCTATTTTATCCGGAAAGAAATTACAATGATGATTTCTACAATTAGTATTGCCGAATATTGCGTTGGTGGAGATGTGCACGAACTGCCTTTGAGAAATTTACAAATTATACCATTCAACTTAGATCATTCAAAAAGGACCGGAGAATTTGCAAAGATCGTATTCAACAATAAAGACAAGTTAAAACTCAAAGAAAGAAATATAATCCCAAACGACACCAAACTGTTTGCTCAGGCAGACTGTGAAAAAGCAGTTGAATTTTATCTGTCGTCCGACAGCGAAAGCCAAAAAATTTATAATCTGCTCAGCCAAGAAAGCGCTCCGAAATTTCAATTTATTGACTTAAAGACACCATACAATGAAACTTTCGGACTGCTTGACCTATGACAATTGAGGTATGAACCCATAATCCGGTAGCTGTCCGGTGAGCCGTTAAACCCACCGGGAGAACTCTCATCCAACCAGATCCTTCCATTCTTCAGGATAAACACCAACCGGTTCGCAGACCGTGCGGTTCATTGCGCCCTTTGCCTCGAATTCATCACCCATAAAACTCCCTAATCGAATCCACCACCCACTGTTGTTGCGCTTCGGTCATTTCCGGGTAGAGAGGCAGGGAGAGGCCCTGGCACTGTAGCCTGTACGCTACTGGGAAATCATCCGGGTGGTGGTCAAGATGCCGGTAACAGGGCAGAAAAGGCAGGGCAGTGGGATAATGCCTGGCCGTTTCAATTCCGCGACTGTGCAGGAATTCCCGCAGTTCATCCCGCTTTTCCGCAAGCACCACGAACAGGTGAAAAACATGGCGGCTGCCGGTGCGCACTTTGGGCAACGTGAGGCCGGGGAGATCTTTTAGCTGCTCAAAATAATTGTCCGCCAGAGCAATGCGCTGCTTTGTCCACTTTTCGAGATGCTTTAGCTTTACAGACAGCACTGCGGCCTGCAATCCATCCAACCGGCTGTTGCGGCCTTCGAATTGGTGGTGGTGTTTCTGAAGCTGGCCGTGGTTGGCTATCATCCGTACCTGCTTCGCAGTATCCGGATTGTTTGTCGCCATTGCACCGGCATCACCATAAGCTCCCAAATTTTTGCCCGGATAAAAACTGAAAGCCGCAGCCTCCCCAATAGTTCCGGTCAATTGGCCATTTTGTGAAGCTCCGTGGGCCTGGGCGCAATCTTCCAGCATCAACAGGCCAAGTTTATCGGCTAGGGTTCTCACGGCTTGCAAGTCAGCCGGCTGGCCATAAAGATGTACGGGTATAACGGCTGTAGTTACCGGGGAAATTTTTTCTGCTGCCTTTGCTGCATCCATCGTGTAAAAATCCGGCTCTACGTCTACGAACACCGGTTTTGCGTCCGCAGTGGTCACGGCCTCCGAAGTGGCAATCCAGGAGATGGCAGGTACCAGCACATCATCGCCAGTGCCAATGCCCATTGCCGTTAAAAGAATTTCCAGGGCATCAGTCCCGTTTCCACAACCAATGATGTGTTTCACGCCCAAGAACTTCCCGAAATCAGCCTCGAATTGCCTCACCGGTTCCCCGCCAATGAAAGCGCCCGATTCCAGCACCTGGGCTATTGCAGCGTCAATCTCCGGTTTAATGGAAAGGTATTGTGCCGGCAAATTGGCAAAAGGCACTTTGATCATGTTCAGGTGATTTTTGAATTATGCGTAATGTTCATTGGCAGCGTCTCTACAAAATGCAAAATAATCAGATTATTATCGTCACATTTCAACATTATTGACTTGATATCCCGGCCTATTCCAACAACACGATCTTTTGTGTTTGAAAAATTAGAAGGAGGTTTACCTGCAAAATCTACTTTTCTTTTTTTTCCATCAATAAATAAATACGCCTGATGTTCTACTTCTGATCTCAAAGCCATGACCTTTCGATACATTTTGTCGCGGTCATGCCACTCAATCAGACGGCTGTCCTGGGGCTTCCGCCCGGGAAACCAGGTTGAGTCAGTGTCAGGATTTATTTCAGCAGGTGCGTTTCCCAGGTGCCATTGTATCATGAATTTGCCAAAATGATTTTCCAGAACCCCTAAAAGATTCTCCCGCAGTTGCCGCACCGAACTGCCGCTTTTCACTGCAACCTTCTCCTGCCAGTAAATTTCCCCGGCATCCATCTTCTCCGTCATGCGATGAATTGTAACACCATGCTCCGTTTCGCCATTGATCAGCGCCCAGTGAAGCGGGTGGCGACCTCGGTAAGAGGGCAGATAGGATAGATGCACATTCAGCACCGGCACCCGCTCCAACGTTTTCGAGAACCGAAAATTGCAAAAGCAGTTCACGAGCACATCCACGGGCTGGCTGACGAGTTTTGCCAGTATCCAGGGTTCATCAATTTCCTGGGAAATGTCAGTCGCCAAAGTGGAGTAATTTTCCAGCATTTTGGGCGGAACAGGCTTTTGCAGCCCTACCCACGCTGCTGCCAATTGGCGGTGGGCCAGCGACCGCAGCAATATTAGCGGCCCATCATTGTTACCTACAATCCCGATCCTCATGCGAAAAAGGGATAAATGATCTCGCTAAATGCACTTGTTTTTTCCGGGCTCATCCGCTCCTTTACAATCTGGTCGGTGAGTTTGCCCAGAACAGCCTTGAACGCAGTCTCCACCGAATCGTCATAGCCCGCAGGATCGTGCCTCACCCAGGTAATGGGATGGGGCTGCCCGCCCATACTTTCCTTAAACCTAACCAGGCCTTTGTAGCTTTCGCCGGTGCCGCTGAGTCCTAAATCCACTTGTTCAAATCCATTTTCTGCTGCAAAAATCAGCATCTCGAAAAACAAAAGATTGTTGGGCCTGAATTCCAAAGCTGAAAGCGCAGATGCTCCAAATTTGTAAAAAAGAATTTCCTTGTGTTTTAAAACAATCGCAGAAGCCACTGCTTCTCCGTTAATTTCAGCCTGGAAAATCCAGCCGTTTTTATTTTTAATAAAATGATTGAAAATGCTTTTAAAAAAAGAATATGGCTGCGGAATGCTATTGAATTTTTCTAACCTTAAATCATGGTATATTTTATAAAATGTCCACAACGCTTCCTCATCATTTTTAATAGAAATTTTAACATTGCTTTTTTCCGCTTTCCTGATTCCGCGTTTAAATGAAGAATGCAGGGCGGGTTCTATTTGGCTGGCCTGCGCTGTTTCAACCCGGTGGTACATGGCTGTCCTTGCTACTTTGCCTAATCCCGTTTTTGCGATTTCTTCAGACGAGTAAGGCGCTTTGATAATAATTGGGGAAGAGAGGTAGTTTGCGACCAGGGCTTCCATAAAAGGCTTTAAGCTTTCTGCGGAAGTTACGTTGGGAATGGTATAATCGCTGAAGGGAAGGCTGATGATCTTCTGGGCGGGAAAAGGGCCGGTTACAGCGAATATTATCGATTCACTAGTTTCGGTATTTAATGCCGTTTTAATTTCATAATTATATTGTTCTTTTAAAATAGATAACCAGCTTTTTGAGTGAAAAAGGTTTTCCGTTTCAAAGTTAAAATTGGGATCATCAAAAGGATAAAAGGTAATCATTGGTTTGCAACTTGAACTACATAAATAGACACTAAGGCTCTAAGGAACAATAAGTTTTTCATTTTAAATACATTATTTGAAACTAAGATTTTTAAAACATTTTCCTTGTGGTTCTTTGAGTTTTCGTGTCTTAGTGTCTATGTTTCCCTCCATATATCATCTCAATCGCCTCTATCGTCTTCCGTCCTTCCACTCCCTCCACCAAGCCATGCCTGCGTTCAATTACCTGCTTCACCAGTTGGTTGATGAGTTGGTTGTGGTTGGAGCTGCTACCCTGGTAATGTGCGTAAATATTAGGTGCGTCCACATATTCCACATCCTGTGGCAGCGGGTAGCTCTGCACGTCCCAAAACTCAATTTCGTTCAGGTATTTGCCGCCAATCTTGATGGTTCCCTTTTCGCCAATAATGGTGATGCTGCCCTCGTAATTCACATTGTATACGCAGGTGGTCCAGGTAAGGGAGCCGAGGATGCCACTTTGAAACCGCAGTGCAGAAACGCCACAATCCTCGATCTCGATCTCATGGTTGAACGTATCCAGTATCGTATGCGCCTCCTTCAGCGGTCCGAACCACCAGGTAAGCAAATCCAGGAAATGGCACACCTGCGTATGGAGGCATCCGCCTTCAAGTGCCTTGCGACCCCGCCATTCTGATTCATCGTAGTAGCGCTGGTGGCGGTTCCATAGCACATTGCACTGCACCATGAAAACCTTCCCCAGCCGCTTTTCCTCCAAGGCCTGCTGCGTCAACGTAATCGGTCTATTGAAACGGTTTTGCTTCACCACGTACAGGTTCACCCCATGTTTTTGGGCTTCTTCTATCATGCGGGTGCTGTCAGCCACGTTCAGCGCCATTGGCTTCTCCACCAGGATCTGTTTTCCTGCTTGTGCTGCCAGGATGCTCATTTCTGCGTGAAGTCCGTGAGGCGTGCAAATGCTGATGATGTTGGCATTGCTTTCTGCAAGCAATTGCTGGTAACTGGTATAGCAGGCTACATTGCTGTAGTTCCGGCCCAACTCCTTCATCCGTTCTTCGTCCTTGTCGCATAGTGCCACAAGTTCCGCTTCAGGTTCAGCATCTATTACGGCAATGTGTCGCTTGCCAATATTCCCGCAGCCAACAACTGCAAATCGTAATTTCTCCATATCTGCAAAGTAATGAGAATTGCAACCTCTGAGATATTCTTATCGCAGAAGCTGCGGTTATTTTACTTTCTAAAAAGGTGCGGTTGGGTGGATGGCTGCAAGCTCCGCATCCGGACACGGCAGCTTAGGGTAACAATGCGGGCAAAACTATATTAAATAAAAATATTTTTTATCGAATGAAATTTTGATCCTGTTCCATGGCATTATCTGCGTTGGGATTGGCCATGAATCTTTAATGAGATGAAACGGTCTGATCCTCTATAATACCATCCCGCAGCCGGATGATGCGCCCGGTACGGGCGGCTATATCTGCTTCGTGGGTTACGATTACCACCGTCATTCCCTCTTCATTTACCTCCTTCAATACATCCATTACTTCAGACGAGGTTTGAGAATCCAGCGCCCCTGTGGGCTCGTCAGCGAGGATTACGCGGGGATTGGTAATCAGGGCACGCGCTATGGCTACGCGCTGCTTTTGCCCTCCCGAAAGTTCATTGGGATGATGCGAGGCCCAATCATTCAGCCCCACGCGCTCAAGGTATTCCATTGCAATACGGTTGCGCTTTCTGCGGCTCACCTTCTGATAATACAGCGGCAAGGCCACATTTTCCATCGCATTCTTAAAGGAGATGAGATTGAATGATTGAAATACAAAACCCAGGAACCGGTTGCGATAGCGGGCGGCCTGCGTTTCATTGAGGTTTTTGATGAGTGTGCCGCCAAGCCTGTATTCTCCTTCTTCATATTTATCAAGAATACCGAGAACGTTCAGGAGCGTGGATTTTCCCGAACCGGAGGATCCCATTATTGAGACCATCTCGCCTTCTTCAATTTCCATGTCAATGCCTTTCAGGACGTGCAGGCTGCCCTGCCCGGTGGCGTAGGATTTATGAATGTTCTTTAGAGAGATCATTTCCACGTTTGCTGGCGCCAAAGTTAAGTTTTGCATTTCCGTAAAATGTGCGGTTTCGTTTTCCTTTTCCCGAACAACAATGGATTTAACAGCTTTTAACTTTTGATTAAAGTATTTATTGTAATAATCAATCACCCCTCAAATATTACCTGATGAAAAAATTCCTGTTAGGTTCCTCTGTAAATATGGGATTGCTGGTGCTAAGGGTTTTTAGCGGAAGTTTTATGCTTTTCGCCCATGGATATCCAAAGCTGAAGTCATTCAATGAAAGATTCAGTACATTCTCAGATCCACTTGGAGTAGGTAGCGAGATCAGTTATCTCTTCGCTGTCGGAGCGGAGTTTCTTTGCTCCATTCTGGTGATCCTCGGATTGTTTACCCGTGTTGCGGTGATCCCGCTCATTATCACAATGCTGGTCGCGGCACTCATCGTACATGCGGATGATCCCTGGAGCAAGCAGGAATTTGCTTTGCTGTATGCCGTTACTTTCACCACCTTGTTTTTTACCGGAGCCGGCAAATTTTCAATGGATCATCAGGTATTGAAATGATTTCATGTAGGGCTTCATTAATCCAGTTCCTCGCTTATGACTCCTTTCTCCTTGTGCCATTCGGGCTGTTCGTCTTTCAGAAACAAGAGATTGCCGATGACCAGACAATCCATCTCAGTGCGCATGAAGCAGCGATAAGCATCAGCCGGAGTGCAGACTACCGGTTCTCCGCGCACATTAAAGCTGGTGTTTACCAACATGCCGTGACCTGTTCGTTTTTTCATCTCTGTTAACAGGCGATGATAGACTGGATTCGATTGCTTGTGAACGGTCTGTATACGGGCTGAAAAATCCACGTGCGTAATGGCGGGGAACTCACTGCGCTGGTAGTATAGTTTTTCCTTTAGTGGAAACTGATCGTAATGATCGGGAAGCGGATGCCGCCATTCTTCTTTCAGCGATTGCACCAACAGCATATATGGCGAGTGGCTATCCAACTCAAAATATTTGCGGGCATCTTCGGCAAGCACCGAAGGCGCAAACGGACGAAAAGATTCACGGTATTTGATCTTCAGGTTCAGCTTCTGTTGCATCTCCTGGTTCCGGGGATCGCCCAGAATGCTCCGATTTCCCAGAGCGCGCGGGCCAAATTCAATACGGCCCTGCATCCATCCAATTATATTTCCCTCCGAAAGCAACTTTGCCACACGCTCGCAAAGTGCATCTTCATGTTGCAGGTCATGAAAAATTCCCTTATGCTTTTTAATGGCTCGTGCCGCATGGTGCGAGAAATATTCTGGTCCTAAATAACTGCCCTTCATTTTGTCTGGGAGAGGGCTTCGCTGCACCGGGTGCTGAAAGCTAATATGATAAGCTGCCAGAGCCGCTCCTAAAGCACCGCCCGCATCTCCCGCAGCCGGCTGGATGAAAATGTTGTCAAATAATCCGGCATTCTGGATTTTACCGTTTGCCACACAATTCAGGGCCACACCACCGGCCAGGCAAAGATTGCGGCTGCCGGTGAGTTTAGCTGCTTCGGCTGCCATCTTCACCACCACCTCTTCAGTTACCTGCTGTGCTGCCAGCGCCAGGTTACAATGAGATTGTGTGAGGGCCGTCTCAGGTTCTCTTCTGGCCAATCCAAAAATGTTCTCCCACTTCTTGTCCTTTACCATTCGCAAGCCTGTAGCGTATCCAAAATAATCCTGATTCAGCCAAATGGATCCATCGTCAAAGAGCTTTATCAAATGCTCGTGGATCGCAGCATGGTAGCGTTTCACCTCGTCACTTCCTGGGTTTCCATAAGGGGCAAGTCCCATCATCTTATATTCTCCGGAATTTACCCTGAAACCCATGTAGTAAGTGAATGCGGAATAAAGGAGTCCAAGCGAATGGGGAAAATGCAGTTCTTTTAAAACCGAGATGCCGGCAGCATCCGCGCTTGCGATAGAGGCGGTGGCCCATTCGCCCACACCATCCAGTGTCATCACCGCAGCATCTTCAAAATTTGAAGGGTAAAATGCGCTGGCTACGTGAGAAAGGTGGTGCTCAGGAAACAGCAATATTAGTTTCTTGCGGTCATATTCCCCTATCGCTTTTAGTTCCGTATGAATGAGCCGTTTCAGAAACATCTTTTCTTTAAGCCAAACTGGCATCGAAACGATAAAGGAACTGAGACCCTTAGGTGCAAATGCATAATAGGTTTCAAGCAGGCGCTCGAACTTAAGCAGAGGCTTGTCGTAAAATGCCACCGCATCAAGGTCATCAAGCGAAATGCCGCCATATTCGAGGCAAAATGAAATGGCCTGTGCGGGAAATGATGGATCATGCTTTTTACGACTGAAACGCTCTTCCTGGGCTGCGGCTAAAATTTCGCCATCAACGATAAGGGCTGCAGCAGAATCATGATAAAAGGCAGATAGGCCAAGAATTTTCATAGCCTGCAAATATACCCGCCTACCTAAACCCAAGATTAATTATTTAGTGCACCAGCATCAATCCAGATCTTGATCTGGCGGATTTTACATTCGGGCAGTTGGGTAGCACCCTGAGGGTTTTGTGGCATTTTCTTATACCCCGGTAGCCATGCCGTTACCCCATGTAATTTTCCATTCTGTGCTACTACCTTAATACTGTTATAGTTGTCCAGCCGCACACCACCAGATGCCAGTGAAGAATTGTGGCAACCCTGACAATAATTCTTCAGGATTGGCATAACGGTTCCTGACAGGGTAACATTGCTGGTATCGCAACCGCTTTCATTGCAATCGTTGTTAAGTGCACCCTGGTTAATCCATTTTTCAATCAGGTTAATCTGGTCCGGGGTGAGCGGTTGGTTAGGCGGGGGCGGCATCCGGTCGTCAAGATCATTTTCTGTGATCTTCTCATATATCTCGCTGTTGTCAGGCCTGAAAGCCCTCACATCCCCAGTATTGATTACATTCAGGTAATTATCCAGCACTACACCATCCTGACGCGAAGCAGCATCATGGCAACCACTTTTGGCGCAGTTGCTTATGAGCAGTGGCAGAATATCACGGTTGAAATACACCGTATCAGGATCACAGGGAATTGGCTCAACAATCGTTGTATCGGTACCTGTGGTGTCCGTGCCGGTAGTATCCGTTCCCGTTGTATCTGTGGGATCAGTGGGGCTTACCGGCTCCAGCGGCTCATGCTTGCAGCTATGTATAGCACATCCAATTGCCAGAAACAGCAACATGCGGAGGGAAAAGTATTTGAACTTGCTCATTATCTCGTGTTTAAAGTTACTTGATGACCAATTTTCCATTAAATACCTGATTGTCAGTAGATTTTATGCAATACAAATAAAGTCCTTTTTTTAATCCCGCTAATTGAATGCTTTGCAGGCCGGGCATTAAGTTGTTAAAAATAGCCCGCTCCCGGCCATCCAGACCATAAACATGCAAGGAGTACACGATATTTTCTCCTTTCGGAACCTGCACCCAGATCTGGTCTCTGGCAGGAACCGGATAAAGTGCAAAGCCGCCTCCATCATTGGCCTCGGACACGAATTGTGGTGTTGTGTCAATGACTTTCAATGGACGGGATGCCGTATCCCTGCATCCGTTTGAAGAAGCCACCACCAATTGAACATTATAATTGCCAGGCGTACTGTAAGTTGCTACTGGCGATTCAAGGCTTGCCGTGGCTCCATTCCCAAAGTCCCAACTCCATGAAGGCTGCACGGTCTGCGTACTTTGATTTGTAAATGTAACCGAGGAGGTGAATTTAAGGTCTAACGTATCTGAAGAAATAGTGAATGCGGCAACCGGGGTTTGTTCGCCCCGGATATGTTGTGGTTTGATAAGTGTGTCATCTTCCCCACATCCAAATGCCACCAGCATGATTGTATAAAGACCCGGTGAACTGATGAGGAAATCGGGGTTCTCTAATGCTGAATTTTTCTGGCTGCTGCTTCCTGTTAACAACCATTGGTATCCGGTAGCTGATGTGGAGAGGTTAGTGGCGCTAACCGTAAAAGGTACGCAGCCCTGCGTGGCATTTAATTCAAAATCCGCAACCGGGGGTTCGCTTGAATGAATGGTAACCACAGAATAGGCAGTGTCCCTGCAACCGCTGTTGCCGGACCCGATAACGCTGTAGACCGTTGTTGCCCCAGGGAACACATAGGTAGATGGGCTATTGGGAGAGCGAACCGAAGCTGCCGGGGACCAAACATAGTTATCGGCACCTGAGGCTGTTATCAATACTGAATCACCAGCGGCACAGAGCGTGACATTGGCAGGATTTACAGATACTGACAGGTCTTCAATTGATATGGATGTCAAAGCTGTATCTGTGCAGCCGTCTGCATTTGCTACAATCAGAGCGACTTCAAAATTGCCGCCCCGCGTGTACAGGTGGCCTGGGTCCGTCCCACTGCCTGTCGGTGATCCATCACCAAAATTCCAGCTATGGCTCACAACATCCTTGGATGAAACGCTCGTGAATGACACTGAATCGCCAAGACACAATGCACTGTCGGAAGCGATAAAATCAGCAGTCGGACCGGCTGTTATTTCAATGGTCTTTTTCACTGAAGCCTCATTTTGCTGGGCATCTGTTACTGTAAGTGTAACTTCAAACTGGCCGCTCGTGGCGTAGGCATGAGATGGATTCTGGCTGATGGAAGTGGCGCCATCGCCAAAATTCCATTCCCATTCCACAGGGCTTCCGGTTGAATTATCGGTAAAATCCACTGACGCACCCACACAAGCTGGTGCAGAGGATGAAAAATCAGCACTCAATGGGGAAACTGTTTCGAACTTGTAAATAGCTCCACCAGAAGCTGCAAGCCATCCCCGCGTGGGCGAAATAAAAGAGAGGGAGCTTATAATGCCTGATGCTGCGGTTTCTGCTGTCCATGTATTCCCGCTATCCGTGGTAGTGTAGAGCATCCCCGCCTCACCAGCTATCCAGCCCCTGCTGTTGTTAACAAATTCGATGGCCAGGATATCAGACGATGCGGGGGACGAAGAGGACCATGTGCTCCCTCCGTTAGTGGTATTCAGCAATGTGCCATTTTCCACCCCGGCCCAACCCACGTTTTGATCTATAAAAAAGATGGTGAAAATATCCCTTCCTGTTCCGCTGTTCTGACTGCTCCAGGAGCTACCGCTGTTGGAGGTCCGGAATATTTCCCCATCCTCGCCAGCCTTCCAGGCAGTACTGGGCGAAACGGCAAAAACCGTCTCCAGGTCTTCGCCAGCAGAAGAGTTTTGCGAATTCCATGTTGCGCCTTTATCCGAAGAAAAATAGAATTCCCCTTTTCTTCCCACTGCCCATCCCTTGTCACCGGAAAAATAAACCCCAAGCAGACGCTCGTCCAGCGAAGAGGTAATGGTGGTCCAATTGGCACCTCCATCGGTGGTCCTGAGAATAAAGCCATCACCATTGGAATACTCACCAACTGCCACTGCCATATTTGTATCGAAAGCATAGGCCGAACGGGTATCAAAATCGGTGGAAGCTGAAACATCCCGCCAGGAAGTACCGCCATTACTAGTTTTTAAAACCACGCCACCGGCACCAAATGCCCAGCCATGGGTTGAGTCAATAAACTTTATATAGACCAGATCGGCAGAGGTGCCGGTGGTTTGGGCCGTCCAACCCTGGGCGATTGCATTAGTAAAAAACAATACGAATGGCAATAGAAGTAGCAGATTTTTCATGAGTTAGTTTTTTGGATTTCAACTGCACAAATTTTTAAGTTATCCAATAGTTTTAGAAATGAGTTTTGCCGGACCGGATAATTTTGGCGTTGAATGAGGCGATTATACCGTCTATAAAATCACCACAGGTTTCAGGATTCTTTCAATCTCACATCCGAATCAGGAAATCGCAAGGACTATTTTCCCCTGTGCCTTGCCCGACTGCATATATTCATGTGCGGTTTCAGCCTCCTCAATAGGGAAAACTTTGTCAAGCACTGGCCGAATTACCCCGATTTTATATAGTTGTATCACTTCCTTCTGTATGTTGGCGATTAGCCCTTCCTTCTCAACCTGTGGCCGGCTCCTTAACGTGGAGCCGCTGATGATTATGTTCTTTATTAGTATCTGACCCAGATCAATTTCAGCATTGCGCCCGGCCAGTAACCCTATTATTATCCAGCGGCCATACTTATTTAGCAGGCGGGGGTGAAGAGAGCCATACCGGCTCCCACCCACTGTATCGAAAACCAGATCAATCCCTTCTGCAGCGGCATTTTTTAGCTTTTGCTCAAATTCAGGTTCATGATAATTGATCGCTATGTCAGCACCAAGTTCCCTGCAAAAGACCAGTTTTTCATCTGTTCCGGCTGTGGTAATTACCTTAGCTTTCAATGCGGTTGCCAACTGTATGGCCGTACTCCCGATTCCACCGGCACCTGCATGAATGAGCACGGTTTCACCTGCTTTTAGTTTGCCGATCGTAACAAGATTGAGATATGAGGTGAGGATTGCTTCGGGAATGGCTGCAGCTTCTGCATAAGAAAATTGGCTGGGGATGGGAAGTAGCATTCCGACCGGAACCACCGCCTTTGAGGCATATGCTCCGCCCGGAACAAGTGCCATGGCCCGCTGTCCCTGTTGCCAGTGGGTATTTCCATTTATCTCAATTATTTCCCCGGCCAGTTCCAGCCCAAGAATTTCAGAGGCTCCCGGAGGTGGCGGATACAATCCTTTTCGTTGAAGGAGATCGGCACGATTTACTCCGGCAGCTTTTACATCAAGCATCACGTAGCCCTTTGGCACTGCCGGATCAGGCTGCTGTTCCCAGCAGAGTTTTTCATCTTTGCCAGCCAAAATTGCTTTCATAGGTGGTTTTTAAAATTCGTGTCCTTTCTAATAAGAAATGAAAGAAAAAAAACGGTATAAGTTCAGTTCACTCGCACGGCCAATTGAACTGGATTTGGTTACAAATAATGCTATTGCGGTAATCGCTATTTTGGTGTTGCTTCTGGGAATCATAGTTAAATCCGTGGGTGGCATGCCCATTTTGGAGGCGTTATGGTGGGGCGTGCAGGCGAGCCTATCCATGTTCCTGACGTGGGTGCTGGCGCGGGAACTGGATCCGGCAAATGAGCTTGCCGCATTTGTAGCATTGCCGGTAGCTGCCACGGGATATTATTTTTTTGGATTTCCTGACTGGTTGCTGACCTTTTATCTTATTGGGATATTTCGCATCATTAATAAGAGCGTGGGGTTACCCATCAAAGTGTTGGATGTGGCGCTGGTATTATTGGCGGGGGGATGGCTGCTATATGATGGCAGTTTGCTTATGGTTGGGCTGATGCCGCTGCCTTTCCTGCTGGATGCGCTTTTGCCTCAAAAGGACATGCGCCAGTTAGCATCCTTTGTCCTGGCAGCCGGAATTGTGGCCGTTATTTCAGTCTTTTCCAACCTTACATTTCCCACACCCACTGCTTCGGTGCCGTTGCTTCTTTCAGCGGGTGTACTCGTGTTATCTGCCATTCCTGTGCTCATCTTTATCCACCGGCCATCCACCGTAGCCGATGCCACTGGTGAAAAACTCCATTCCATACGGGTCCGTGCTACTATTATCGTGGCAGTATTGACCTGTTTTGCCGGGAGTTTTCTCTATGGCACGTTTGGTATATCCGATCTGATATTGCTTTGGGCAGCGCTGGGAGGCGTGTATCTTTACCGTTTTTCCAGCATATTTATTCCTAAAACCCAAAAGCGGGAAATACAAGATGACAGATCCCCTGATGACCCTGTTTTTTAGATCCGCTTCATTTGCTCCTTGAGCATCTTCACCTGTTCATCCAGCATTTTGTATTTATCCAGCTTTTTTACCTCTTGCAGGTAAATTTGGGCTTCGCGTTTTCTGCGCCTGCTGATACTGCCTACCGCCAGATTCAGTTTTGCCATTGCCTGATCAGTGGGCATCCGAAGGCCGGTGGCAAGGGCCCTTTTATAAAATCGCTCCGACTCGCGCATTTGGCGCTTTTGCGCTTCCAGGCCTCCCCGGAGAAAATAATAGTATGCTTCCTGGCTCTTGGGCATAGCTTCAGGATGCTTCACCTTTAGCAATACTTTTTCGGCAGTTATAAATTTGCCGCGTTTCATAAAAATGAGTGCCAGCAGGTTGTATTCATTCTTAAAAATAAAAAGTACCGGAAACCCTGCCAGCAACACCAGCAATATTCCAAACCCTATATTCCCTATAATGAACTGATAAACCGCAAGGGCTACGAGCAAAACCACGATTCCTATTTTAATGTATTTACCGTACATATTTTATTTCTGAAAATTTTTGCAAAAGTATCATTTGTCGCGCTGGAAGCAGGGGCAGGCATTGCGCACATTTACGGGAATGCTTAACAATCCTGAAGGAGTTTTTGTAGCAACAAACTTATTTCCTGCCGGTGATGATAAGGTTTGGAGTAAGGATGACATCACGGCTGCTTTTACCGGTGGCAAACAGGATGAGCCGTGAAAAGAATTTCACTCCTGTCCATGCCATCCTTTGCAGTATTTTCTTCGCTGCACCTGAAACTTCCAAAGTGGAGGGCAGCACCTGTACCTCAACAAAGCCCGCAGATCTCATAAGCTGAACTGCCGAAGAATAATTTAGCAAAACCTCGTGCGTAAAATCGCCATAGGCATAAGTAGAACCGAAGGGTGCATCCATATTGGGCGTGCGAAAAATACAGATGCCTCCGGGTTTCAATGAATTCCTGATAATGCCCAGCAAACGCAACAACTCATTTTTATTGAAATGCTCAATAATATCAATGCCTGTGATCGCTCCGAATTCTTCTTTTTTATCATATAAAAAATCAAAGACATCCGCGTGCTGCACATCCTCTACACCAAATTCTTCGGCTTTCTTCACTTGTTCAGGACTAAGATCAATGCCCTGGAGATGCTGATATTTTTCCTGCTTTAGCAACATGAGCAGACTTCCATATCCGCATCCAATATCGAGCACCGGCATTTGGCGGTCTTGCGAAAGCAGTGGCAGGATTTCTTTGCGATACAGGCGGAGGTCGTTTTTCAACTTTGCCACACCTTCTGCTCCAATGCGCGAAACCTGGGTCTCAAAGTAGTTTTCATACAATTTACCGCGATAGGCGGAAGAGTTATCTTTTGAAGATGTGACCAAGAGCGATGACTAGTTTTATTTTTGTGGAATGGATCGCGTTCAAAATAACGGTAAAAAGACAAAACGACTGCGGAATTTCTTCAGTCATGGGATAGCTGAAGCAGGATGTGATGAAGCCGGGCGCGGCTGCCTTGCGGGGCCGGTAGTGGCTGCTGCAGTTATATTGCCGGCAGGTGGTTTCCGGCACCAGCTGCTGAATGATAGTAAGCAGGTTCTGCGCGAAGACCGCGAAAAACTCGCGATCTATATTCGTAAGAAAGCTATTTCCTGGGGAATAGGTGTGGTGGATAACGTGGTGATAGATCAGATCAACATTCTCTGGGCATCTGTAAAGGCTATGCATTTGGCAATAGATCAGTTAACTGTTCAACCGGAATTGCTGCTGATTGATGGGAATCGTTTTAAACCTTACCGGCAGATCAGGCACGAATGTGTGGTGGATGGAGACGCGAAATTCAAAAGCATAGCAGCCGCTTCTATTTTGGCAAAAGTATTTAGAGATGAACTGATGCAACACCTGGATACAGAATATCCGCAATATTGCTGGGACCGGAACAAAGGTTACGGAACGCCCATTCACAAATCCGCATTGCGATATTTTGGAGTTACGCCTTATCACCGGATGAGCTTCGCCCCGTGCGCTGCAAGGCAGTTGGAGCTGACTTTCTGATACCCTCACTCTTCGTTTTTCCTTGCGGCTTTATAATCCGGTGTCTTTACGTATTTCCAGAAGAGCGGCCCTTGTCTCAGTCTCAGGAACTGGTGCAGGTAGGCCTCTTTGGTCATCGCGTCATAATGGATCGCTCCATAATGATACTGTGCGGTTTGGAATATGCCATGCGCGGTTAGGAGGGTAACCAATACCAGTGTCGCCACTCTGGTCGCAAAATGTTTTTTCAGGCTCCAGGCCATTAGAGCTGCAAGGGGGAAAGCCATAAGCCCATAAGAATCCACGAATGCACGCTGGCCATAGCATCCGCCCCACCACCAGCACCACCAGCTTGAGATTACATAAAAGTTGAGTATTGTAAATATGAGTATTGGCAGAAAGAATGGTTTTAGCTGTTGGCGAAGAAAAAATATCCCAACCAGGGCAAAAGCCATGATAGGCGTATAAAGCAGCCAGCCCTTGCGATAACTAAAAAGAACATTCAACACTTCTGGGTCATTAAAGAAAAACCGCTCGCCCGTATAGCTCCAGAATATCCATTGGCCTGCAAAGAGTTTCCAGTAGAGATATTGTGGTATCCACGGAAACTGTGAAGCTGCCGCCATCAGCAGGAGCAACTGCCAGTGCCTGCCGAATTTCCGGAATTGCTCTTTCAGCCTCGCCACGCTCGTAATCCCGAATAGCAGGAAGAATAGCCCGATCAGGATATTCGTAGGGCGGATCAGCACGATGAGGCCAAATACAAAACCCAGGAATAATGATGTCTTCCAGTTAGGCCGCTCATGCCAGAGTATTGAGAGTCCAATAAAAATATTGAACAACATGAAGTTGTAGGTATGGGCAACTGTGGATTGCTCAAAAGTGTAGTGAAAAAGATTGGTGGCAAATACAACTGCAATAAGCGTAAGACCTGTAACAAAAGGGGAAAAATATCGCAACAAAATTTTCCTGAGCGCAAAAAGGCCAATGGCAAAATAGAATACCACGCCCAGTAACATCATCAGGCTGTAGGGGTCAGAAAATCCATCGGTTTGATATCCTAAAACGTGGGCTGCGCCATGGGCAATAAAAAAGAAGGGAGCGTACAAATATGCCAGGCCCATCGTGGTTTTGATCACTTTATAGCCTTCGGGCGTAGTATTAGGCCAAAATTTCTGAGAGTATGCTGCAGGAGCTTTGGAGGTAAATTTCAGGGAAAGATCTCCGTGAATGAAGGCTGCCGGCAGATAGGCATAGTATGAAAGGGTATCCCAATATATCACCTGCTTATAGTCCTCCCAGTCGCGGAGATTATTGATGATCATCAGTATTACAAGGACGCTGGCCCAGCACAAAGCTTTAGTGGACCATAGTTTTTGGTGCAGGAGTGTTTTCATTTGTCCCATAAACCATATTTAAAAATGATCCAGAGTATTTTAATTCCATCGCTGGTTCTCAGTTTTTTCCCTTCGCCTTCGTTCCGGGGAAAATATTGTACGGGTACCTCAGCAATATTATTTCGCCTTATCCGCATGGCTTTAATGATCAGTTCGGCCTCAATTCCGAATCGCTTTTCCTTCAACTGTATCTGGTCTAAGAGATCTTTATGAATGAGCTTATATCCGCAGGCCATGTCTGTGATCCTGACATTGATAAAAATGGAGGTAAGCAGCGTGAAAAGCCGGTTGGCCATAAATCTTCTGTAGCTGGAGAGGGGCCTGATGACCCCTGGCATATAGCGGGAGCCATTCACCAGTTGGACTTTGAGTTTGTGCATGGCGGTGAGCATAGCCGGAATGTCAGCAGGATCAAGCTCCATATCTGCATCCTGGATGAGAAATACATTGCCCTTGGCGGCAGCTATGGCGGTATGCACGGCTGCGCCTTTTCCCTGGTTTACCTCGTGCCGGAGCAGATGAATCTGTTCGTGTCGCGCAGCAATTTTTTCCACTACCTGGTAGGAGCCATCTGAAGAGGCATCATCCACCACTATGATTTCACGTTTATTTACAAATTCAGGTAGTTTGAGATTTAACAGTTTGCTGATAACCTGCGGTACCAGTTGCTCTTCATTATAAAGGGGGACAATGATGGTTAGATCCATATATATCATTATGGCGATAAAGCCACTAAGAAAATGAGCGCAAAATTAAGAAACCTGAAATGGCTCCCTGAGTAATCATTTTACCCACATTTAATAGAATTAAAAAGGTTTACAATTCAACTTTCATTGCTATATCATGTTTGGAGAATAATATTTTAAACAAACCTTTACTATGGCTTTGATATCCAGGAATATGCAATATGAGCTGTTGGCTACGGGCTCAGCGCTGATCGTGGCATGGGGAATTCGGAAAGGATTGAATGCCTCATGGAAGGCAATAAAGAAAGATGAGCCTCCAAAGAATCCGGCAGCCTATGGTACGGATTGGCAGGAGGCGATGATATGGGCCGGATTAACAGGACTCACCGCAGCTCTTGGAAGAGTGCTGGTACATAGGGCAGCGGCTCATGGCTGGCTGAAGGTTACCGGAACCAGGCCTCCGGGTGTGGAAGCCTGACGGCTATAATCTGATCCGGGGATCCAGCACACCATAAAGCACATCCACAATAATATTGATTGCCACAAAAAGCGCCCCTATCAGCAGGACTACGCCCATCACCACGGGAAAATCGGACGTGGCAAGAGCGTTTACCGTTACCAGCCCCAGTCCTTTCCAATCGAAGATAAACTCCACAAAGAAGGCGCCCGCCATAAGAGAAGCAAGCCAGCCGGAAACGGCAGTCAGCACCGGATTCAATGCATTCCTGAGGGCGTGCTTATATAGCAGTACCCGCTTGCCAATTCCCTTTGCCACGGCTGTGCGGATGTAATCCTGCGAAAGCACCTCAACCATTGAGCTCCGCGTGAGCTGCGTAATAATGGCCAAAGGACGGATGCCCAGGGTGATAGCCGGAAGTATCAGGTTTTTCAGATCCAGGACTTTCCACTGGTAGGCATCATATTCATGCAAACTTCCAAACATATCCAGCCCGGTATATTCATGAAGTTTAAACCCAAAAAACCAGGAGATCAGGATACCGGAGAAAAATGAAGGGATGGAAATTCCCAGGACGGCAATGACCATGATCACATTGTCTGTGAGCTTGTATTTATTTAATGCAGAAAACACCCCGAACGGAATGCCGAGTACTACTGCGAGTAAAAGTGCCGTAAGCGCAAGGATCGCTGTTTTGGGCAGCGCCTCCCAGAGAATATCAGAAACTTCTCTGCGGGACTGGTAAGACCTGCGGAGGTATGGCGCTTTAGCGGTCAGAACGTTATCTCCAATGGGAATGAGTCTTGTGTACCGGTACTTCTCCCGATTCGCTTCTTTATCAGCATGAATGGAAAGCGGGGAGAGATCATTGAGGTACAGCCGGAGTTGCGTGTGCCAGGGTTTATCAAGGCCAAGTTCCCGGTTCACGGCCTCTGCGGTGGCGGCATCAGCCCGCTGGCCGAGCGTTAACCGGGCCGGGTCCGGCAGCACCATAAAGAGCATGAACACCACACCGATGATGCCCAGCATTACCAGCACGCCATAGAGCAGCCTGCGAATAATAAAGCGGATCATTCCATGTGATTTAGCACTTCCTCCTCATCAGGCAGGCTGGTGGAAGGCCATTTGGCAATTACCGTATTGCCATCTAAAAGCAGAAGGCCGGGATTGGAACGGATAATGGTTTTGAGCGTTGTGGCATCGCCAGTGAAGAAGGGATATGGCACATTATATTTCTGGCGGTATTCCGAAACATCTGAGGCCGGAGAACTCGTCAGCGCCCAAACCCGGAGGCCATAGTCTTTCACCATTTTTTCAATCAGCACATTGAGTTCCGCCTGTACACTTTCATTGCTGTTTGCAATGTCGTACTGAACGATCATGAACCGGTAGCCGGGCTGTGAAAAGAATTTTTGGGTAATTTCTGTTCCTTCAGCATTAAATATATAGAAGTCGTGAATAGGAGGTAATACAGCCGCCTCCACTTCGCGATTTTCTGAATCTACAAATTCATATTCGTCAAGGTTATCAGGCAGTTCATTCATATCGAACCTGAAAGTTTCCCCATCCTTTTTGTAAATAAGTGTGGTTTCGTAAACTGCGGGCTGGCCTCCTACAGAGAGTTCCTGAATATCATTTCCCACTTTGTAGGCCCTGAAGTCAATGACCGGCAAATAATACCAGCCGATGAAGGAGATAGATGCCGTTGCCAACACGCTGATGGCCAGTATGATGTTTCCAGTTGCACGCGGTACAATGCGCACAATGGTATAGCGGTAAATAAACAGAAATATGATCAGGACAAGAAGGATGAGGTCTTTGAGAAATGACTCAAAAGGAGTGAGTTTTACCGCATCCCCGAAACATCCGCAATCGGTTACCTGCCCGGTAAAATGTGACCACCCGGTGAGGAAAGTAAAAAACAGGATCATGATCAGCAGGAAGATATAGGTTATATGGCGGTGCGTGCCGAGTATCACCGAGAGGCCCAGAACGATTTCCAGTATGCACAGAATAACGGATAGGATAACCGTGTAGGGATTCAGAAAATCGGTTCCGAAAATTGTGAAATACTCCTGAAGTTTATAGGAAAAACCAACCGGATCCACTGCTTTTACAAAGCCTGAAAGAATAAACAGGATGCCCGTTACCAGGCGGCTGATCCAAATTAATACATTCATAGTTTTAATTCTAAAATTTTATTTAACCAAAAAATGAAAGGTGCTTAATGCATTTTAAAAATTAATGGCTTGTACGGAATTCAAAATTTTAAGAGATCCGGACCGGCAATAATCCCTGACAAAAGTCCTGCGTCTTTTTATGTAGAATATCTTTGCATTTTTTGGCTGATATTCAAAATGACCGGCAATGGTGAAATTTCAGGGGCAATTTCTGAGTATTGAAATTATGAAGGCAAAGATATAAGGATGAATAAAGATTTTGATCGCGGGCATCATTTCTCCCTTAATCTGGGTGGCAGGCTCTACCATTTTGATGAACCCGCAGTGATGGCCATTCTTAATGTAACGCCCGATTCATTCTACCGGAAGGACGAAGAGAAGGGAGCCATCCCCACAACCAGCGCTTTGCTGAAGCAGGCAGCCCAAATGCTGGAGGAAGGCGCTGATTTCCTGGATGTGGGCGGGCACTCCACAAGGCCCGGAGCCGTAACAGTTACGGAGGATGAGGAACTGAAGCGCGTAATTCCGGTTATTGAAGCATTGATCAGGGAGTTTCCTTCAGCGCTTATTTCTATTGATACCTACAGGAGCAAAGTAGCAGAGGAAGCCATTGCAGCCGGAGCTTGCCTCATTAATGACGTAACAGGGGGCCGGGAAGATTCTGAAATCGCTGCCGTTGCCGCCAGAAATTCTGTGCCTTACGTTCTAATGCATATCAAAGGAACGTTCCAAACAATGCAGGCAGATCCGCAATATGAAGATGTGGTAATGGAAATCCTTCGTTATTTTGCCACTCGCCAGGACTGGTTGCGCCAACGGGGGGTAAAGGACGTTATTCTGGATCCTGGATTTGGTTTTGGAAAAACGACCCTCCATAATTTCATAATATTGAAAAAACTGCATCTTTTCAAAGAATTCAATTTGCCGGTGCTCGCAGGGGTTTCAAGAAAATCAATGATCAATAAGATATTACATACAAAGCCGGAAGATGCGCTGGCGGGCACGATAGCGGTCAATACAATAGCCCTTTTGGAAGGCTGCAGCATTCTACGTGTCCATGATGTGAAAGCCGCAAAAGACGCCATCAAAATAACCCGTTTCTATGATTCTGTTATTTAATATTGGATTCATAGAAATACGTCTTCTTGACGTGGTGGACATTATCCTGGTGGCCATCCTTATCTATTTTCTTTATAAACTGGTACGCGGCACCATAGCCTTTAACATCTTCATTGGTTTCCTGTCTATTTTCCTGCTTTCCAAAATTGTGGAAGCACTCAATATGCAACTGCTCTCCGAGATACTGGGTGAATTTATCGGAGTAGGTGTACTGGCATTGCTTATCGTTTTTCAACAGGAGGTGAGGCGCTTTCTTTTAATTATTGGGAAAAACAGTTTTTTATTGAATCAAAACTGGAGCTGGCAAAAGATACTGCCCTGGAACTGGAAATTGCAGAAACCTACGGACCTGAATTATACGGCCCTTGTGGATGCCTGCCGCAATCTTTCCCGCACCAAAACGGGCGCCCTCATCGTCATTGCAAAAACATCGGAACTGAGATTTTATGCTTCTACAGGAACAGCCATTAATGGAGATGTAAGCACCAAGCTGCTGGAAAGTATTTTCAATAAAAAAAGCCCGTTACATGATGGCGCAGTTGTTATAGCTGCCAACCGGATAAAAGCGGCAGGCTGCATACTCCCTGTTTCAGAAAGCGAAACGCTACCCCACCACCTCGGAATGCGCCACCGTTCCGGCCTCGGCATCAGCGAGCAAACAGATGCAGTGGTAATCATTATCTCAGAAGAGCGGGGGTCAATCTCCATTGCGCAAGACGGCAAAATAACCTTAAAGGTGAACCCAAAAATGCTTCAGCAGCGCCTCCAGGATGAGTTCTATGAAACACGCCTGAAATAATTGCTCAACTTTTTTCTTCCTCGCAGTGTTGTTTCTTAATTTTTTGCTAAGAATTGTTAACAAGTGTTAAAAAATAGTGCTATTAATAATTTTGGCAATACAAAAAAATTCTCCAACTTGCCCTGAATACAACATTAACATTTCATTATTTCTTCAACCACAAAACAACCAAACTTATGAAGCGATTCCTGACATTGTTTCTTGCGTTGAGCACATTTGTTTCGGTCCAATCGTTTGCTCAGCAACGTGAAATTACCGGCCAGGTAACCGATGCACAATCGGGGGAACCCCTGATCGGGGTGAATGTATTTGTGAAAGGTACTACCATAGGTACTACCACTAACCTTGAAGGCAACTATACGCTGCGTGTGCCGCAAGATGCCGAAATCCTTGTTTTTCGTTACGTAGGCATGGAAAGCCAGGAGGTGCCACTGGGTACAACAAACATCGTCAACATCCAGCTACGGCAGGATATAATGGAGTTGGATGCTGTTGTTGTAACTGCATTAGGTATTCCTCGGGATCAAAAGGCGCTGGGGTATTCCACACAGGAAATTGGTGGTGATGAATTAAGCAGGGCAGGTGAAACCAATGTGGTGCAGTCAATGGCTGCAAAGGCCTCAGGAGTACAGGTGATCGGTTCGGGCGGAACACCCGGTGCATCCAGTAAGATCATAATCCGCGGCAATTCCACATTCACCGGAAATAATCAACCGTTGTTTATTGTGGATGGTGTTCCCATTGATAATGAAACAAGATCCACCGTGGCGGGGGATTATCCATTTAACGCGAATTTGACCGGGGTGAATAATTCTAACCGGGCCATAGATATCAACCCTGATGATATAGAATCGATGACTATCTTGAAAGGCCCGGCAGCAGCGGCTCTTTATGGTGTGCGGGCAGCAAATGGGGCTGTCATCATTAAGACCAAGTCCGGAGCCGGAGTAGGTGGCGTAAGGGTTACATACTCTACCAGTGTTGAGGCCAGCCAGGTAAATAAACTGCCGGCATTGCACTCACAATACGCACAGGGATCAGGAGGCGGTGGCTTCAAAGTAGACTCACCGGCAAATGTTTACTTCCCTTCTTATGACCGTCCGGTTCTAGACGCAGCCGGTACTCCGTATGGCTTTTATTATGTTGATAATAACGGACAAATACTGGATTCCGTAGTATATGATGTGGCGGACCCGGGTCCTGATAATCTTTTCTTTACGGGTGATGATATTTCGCTTGGAACAGCCAACAGTTGGGGCCCAAAAATTTCGGAATTGGACTACCTGAATACATATGATAATATGGACAATTATTTTGAGACAGCCTGGTCATGGGACAATAACGTTGCTGTAACAGCGGGTAATGAAAATTCCCGCATCAGAATGTCCATTGGCCATAGAAGACAGGAGGGTGTTATTCCGAATACCCTGTTTGAGCGCACCTCTGTAAGATTTAACGCCCGGTCATCGCTATCAGAGAGAGTAACTGTAGGAGCAAGCGCTAATTACATAAAGTCTGGCGGATTGCGCTCTCAAAACGGCAGCAACCTTTCGGGAGTAATGCTGAGCCTCACACGGGCTCCCGCCACTTATGACCTCAAGGGCGAAGGGGAGGAGGGTTATAAATATCCTAATGGACAGCAACGGCAATATTTCTTTCCCTATGACAACCCATACTGGAGTACCTATGAAAATCCTTTTACTGATGATGTCAACCGAATTTTGGGAAACTTCGATATAAATTATAGAGCGCTCGATTGGCTTGAGTTTACCTATAGATTAGGGACCGATGTTTATTCAGATCAGCGCAAGCAGGTATTTGCAATAGGTTCTTGGGACCCACCTCAGCCGACAGGACAACTGGAACAGAACATACAGCGATACAGGATGGTATATTCGGACTTGTTGGCCAACATGACGCACAACTTCAATGAAGACTTATCAGGTACATTATTATTAGGTAATAATCTGTTCCATGAATATTACCAGGATGTATACAGCCGTGGAAGGAATATGGATATTCCCGATTTTAACAACCTTTCCAACGCCCGGAACCTGTATGCAGACGAGAGCGAAGAATATGTGAGAACCGCAGCTTTTTTCTTTGATGCAAATCTGGATTGGCGGAGTATAATTTATCTGGGCGTAACCGGCAGGAACGAATGGGCATCCACTTTTGGCCAGGCCAATAATAACTTCTTTTATCCCTCTGCTAATATTTCTTTCGTATTTACTGAATTGCTCCCGGATAATGACGTTTTTTCATTTGGTAAACTGAGATATGCCTATGCGCAGGCAGGTATAAATCCTGATCCATATTTTACGCGGACTTACTTTAATAAGCCATTCCTGACGGATGGTTTCACCTCAGGATTGAGCTATCCTTATCTTGGCTTTAATGGATTTGGTTATAGCAGCACCCTGGGCAATGAGGAGTTGCGTCCTGAAAAGGTCGTGGGAAATGAAGTTGGACTGGATCTGAGAATCTGGAATGGACGCCTAAATATGGATATTACATATTACCATCAACTGTCAAGCGATCTGTTGGTACTGCGTCCATTGGCTCCTTCCACGGGATTCTCAGCTATTTTGGATAATACCGGAAAAATGCGGAATCAGGGAATTGAGATCACTTTATCAGGAATACCCATTAAAGCTTCAAAACCACGAGGATTTAACTGGCTGATTGAGTTGAACTTCGCCACAAATGAGAATGAAGTATTGGAACTGGCTGAAGGCGTGGATGAAATTGATATAGAAGCAGCTTTCGCCTCCATTGGCTCTTTTGCAATTGTGGGTGATCCTTACGGGGCTTTTTACGGTTCGAAATGGGCGCGCTCTGAAGCTGGCGAATTGATTATTGATCCAAGAACCGGCCTGCCCATCATTGCGCAGCAAAGAGGAAACCTGGGTAATCCTTATCCTGACTGGACGGCATTTATCAGAAACACCATTGAGTTGAAAGGATTTTACCTGACCGCTCTTTTGGACATTCGGGAAGGTGGGGACGTGTGGTGCGGAACCTGCGCGAGACTTAACCAGATCGGCCGGTCTGAAGAATCCGCTGAGCGAGAGCAGACATATGAAGTTGAGGGAGTTTTAGCAGAGTTGGATGCCGCAGGAGAGATCAAGCTACAGGAAAATGGCGACCCAATAGCTACAGAAACCGCAGCGGCTATCCCCATTACGGCCTATGACTATTTCAGAAATGTAGTAGGAGATTTGGGGGCCACAGAAAATGCAGTTTTTGACGGGTCATGGATCAGGCTCAGAGAGGTGTCTTTGGGTTACCGTTTCGCAAACAAAATGCTTACAGACGTTCCCTTGCTCAGGACCTTAGACATTAGCGTATCAGCACGTAATATCTGGATGAAAACCGACTATCCCGGTGTGGATCCTGAAACCAGCCTGACAGGTGCAGGCTCCAATGTAGGAGGATTCGATTACTTTAATATGCCGAGTACCCGGTCATATCTCTTTTCACTGAGAGCTGGATTTTAATCATTAAAGGACAAAACAATGAAAAAGATAATCATAACCCTTTCAGCGATAATATTGATTTCAACAGGTTGCAACAAGTTTGTTGAAGACTATGATATTTCACCAAACGAACCATTGGAGGTTACCCCGGCCTTGCTTTTGACGAATGCGGAGGTCGCTACTTTTATTGCTCATTCCGGTCAACTGGCACGGACTTCAGGCATCATTGTGCAGCAACTGGAGGGCACACAATTCCAAATGCTGGATGTAGCCCAATACCGGATCAGGGAAGGAGATGTCGTAAACGAATGGGAAGTGTTGTACACCAATGCGATGCAAACCGCCTTCACCTTGATCGAAGATTCCAGGGCTGGTGAAACAGGTGGTGGAGAAAACGCATATTACCGGGGTATTGCAAAAGTTTTGATGGCGATGAATTTAGGCCTCGCGACCTCGCTCTGGGGGGATGTCCCTTATGATGAGGCTTTCGGGGGGCTGGATGGATCAGAGAACTTTAATCCTGCCTATCAGCCACAAGAAGTGATATACCAAAGAATTCAAACGCTGTTGGATGAGGCGATAGCCGATTTTAACGTGCCTGATCCTGCTGCCGCGAACTTACTGTTCCCAGGTGCAGAGGACTTCATCCATGGAGGAGACATTAATGCCTGGAGAACCACGGCTTATATGCTCAAAGCGCGCTACCACAATCATTTGAGCGAAGTGGATCCTAACGGCTCGGCTACCAGTGCGCTGACTGCAATTGCCCAGGCAGGACTGACTGGTAATGGTGACGATGCGTATGCAGTTTTTGGTACCAATGGCAACGAATTAAATCAATGGTATTCCTTTGAAAATGAGAGAGCCGGATACATCAGAGCCTCGGAGATGATGGTGGACATGATGGATACTTTGGATCCAAGGATACCATTCTATTTCTCTGAGGCTTCAGGGGGTGGCTACAGAGGAGCCGAGCTTGGATCAGAGGACATCAGCGCATCTTATGTAGGGCCTTATTTTGCTTCTGCCAATTCACCGGCACCTCTTATCACATATGCTGAAGTGAAATTTATCGAGGCCGAGGCCAATTTAAGAGCGGGCAATTCCGGACCTGCGGCCGATGCCTATAATGAAGCTGTGATAGCACATGTTACTAAAGTTTCGGGTGCTGCACCTCCCACGGTTTTCATTGATGAGTACGCCAGCGAAACAGCAGGATCCATCAACCTTGAGAAAATCATGACCCAAAAGTATATTGCCATGTTTACGCAGGCAGAAGTTTGGACTGATTGGCGGAGAAAGGGAATTCCTGCTATAAGCCCCCACCCGCAGGGCACTGAAACCCAAATTCCAGTGCGGCTGCCAACTTCACTTGATGAAAGATTGTACAACCAAAATGCAACGGTTGTCACCAACATCCTCACCCCAGTTTGGTGGGATCGATGAAAAAGCTAAATCTGATAAAAAGGGCGAAAATATTTTCGCCCTTTTTATTTTGCCGTTGTTTACATTCTAACGGTGTATCCTATGTTTCAGCAAGGGTTTTTGTAATTTCGACATTAAATAAATCACGGCAAAACATCCTTTTTTGAAACTTAAAATTGATTCTGAACCATTAAACCTGATCAAAAACCTAATCTTATGAAAAATCTTGTCCCTCTTCTTATAATTTTCCTTGGAGCATCCACATGGCTGCAAGGACAGGCTTATAAATCATACCATGATGATTTTGAAAGTTACACTGTAAATTCCTGGCTTGCACAGTCTTCACCTGCCTGGACTACCTGGAGCGGTGTTCATGGATCTGGTGGTGATGATGTAGAGGTTACCAACAGTGATGCTGCAAGCGGAACCAAATCCATTTATTTTAACGCAGGTCCCGGACCGGAAGATGTGGTCTTGCCTTTTGGAGGTGAGTATACAAGGGGCCAGTTTCTTTTTTCAGCCAATTTTAAAGTCCCGGTCAATAAATCAGCTTATTTTAATTTCCAGGCGGATGTTACCACGGGAGTAACCTGGGCGATGGAAGTGAACATGGAAACAGATGGAGATATTATTTTCAGTAATCTGACTTCAGGCACCATGTTTAGTGCTACGATACCGAATGACCGCTGGTTTGAGATAAAATTATATGTTCATCTTTCTGTCAATAGGTGGCATGTTTATATTGACGGTGAATACCTGGGATACTTTTCCAATGCCATTAACCGGATTGCTTCATTAGATCTTTATCCGGTGGATAATAATTCTTCATTCTGGGTGGATGATGTTTCATTTATCTACGCACCGCCTTCGCCCGATAATGCCGGGATCATGGAATTGACCAGACCTCTTAAACCCACACCGTGCGGTGATCACGATTTGAAGGTAAATGTTCAGAATAATGGGAACAACCGGCTTGACAGCGTGGAGGTACACTGGACGCTTGATGGGGTATCACAAACCCCGGTAAACGTTACCACAGCTATTGACACTCCGGGCAGTAGTTCCGGGCATGAACTGGAAGTAACCCTGGGAACCAATATCAGCTTTGGTAGCACACCACGGGATATTAAGGTATGGACAGTACTCCCCAATGGCGTGGCTGATACCATCAATTTTGATGATACGCTTGAAACGAGCGTTACAGCCGTATTGCGAGGCACTGGTATTACACGGGAATCTCCATTTCAGGGCCGTACCGCTGCCGGTACAGCGAGCTCACCAGATACGGTTTGTGTAGGTGATACGTTGACCTACGGCATTTCTCCTCCAACAGGGTTTACCAATGCCGACCTTGGAACAGACTGGATAATAAGCAACCTGGAAATTGAAAGAAATCCCGGAATCCCTCCTGTGGATACCGTTACTCTGCCACCTACCAGTAACACCAATGCGAGGCTGCGGTATGTGGCTGATACAAGTGAGGCCAATGAACTGTTTAAAATGGAAATAACGGTTGAGCTTACTTCGGTAGGTTGTGATACGGTCCTTACGCATTACTTTTTTGTTGCGCCTGTTCCGGTTGCGGATTTCTCGGTTTCCGATGTGTGCGATCGTGATCTTGTAATTTTTACTAATAATACCACCGGCCCGGGAACAATGACTTACCGCTGGGATTTTGGAAATAATTCGTCTTCCACTTTTCAGAACCCAATCCGGGTGTATAGCACACCCGGAACCTATCAGGTAGAACTCGAAGCGACCAACTCCTTTGGTTGTATGTCATCCATCGTAAAGCCGGTAACCGTTCATCCCGATCCTGTGGTTGGTTTTTCTGCCATCGAAGCGTGCGATGGCCTTCCTGTCATGTTCACTGATACGACCAGTATAGCCAGTGGTTCGGTTACGGACTACAGATGGGATTTTGGCGGGGATACTTCAGTTCTTCAGAATCCCACCTATCTCTTCGACTCGGCAGGAACATTTGACGTGAAGCTGCGAGCTACCTCAGATAAAGGTTGTACGGGTCAGGTAACCAGGCAGGTGAACGTATTTGAAGTACCTGAAGCTGATTTCTCAGCAGCCAATGTTTGTGAATCTGATTCTGTCAGTTTTGCAGATGCATCTGGTTTTTCCGGTACGGGGCTCACATATTCCTGGGATTTCGGAGATGGTAGTTCTTCCGGATTAAGGAATCCCACACATCATTACGCAACATCAGGAATCTATTTAGTGACGCAAATCACCACCTCGCCTGACGGCTGTGCGGATACTACGACAAAAAATGTAGAGGTCTATCCGGATCCTGTTGCTTCCTTTTCGATTGCAAGCGGGCATTGCTTTGGAGATAGTACGATGTTCAGTAATTCGAGCACTGTGAATGGCGGCACCATCTCCAGTTATTCTTGGGAATTTGGTGATGGAAATTCCTCTTCCGGCCAATTGCCTTCTCACCAATATTCAGCTCCCGGACAGTACATGGTTTCTCTGGCCGTGATGACTGCCTCAGGATGTGTGGATACAATGACGATGATGACAGACATTTATGAAACACCCGAAGCGGATTTTACCGTTTCAGATGCTTGTTTCGGGCCTGCCACCGGGTTTAGCAATGCCAGCACCATAGTAACCGGTGATACCCTTACTTATGAATGGATCCTGGGTGATGGAAATACATCAACAGATCTTGACCCAATTCACACCTATTCAGTTCCCGGAACATATAATGTTCAGCTTATTGCTGAATCGGTTTTGGGTTGTGTAGATACATTCAGCCATGAGTTGGAGATATTCGAGGTTCCGGCCGCTGATTTCACTGCTAATAATGCCTGTATTGGAGATACTACGATGTTTGGCAATCAAAGTCAATCCCTGAGCGATACGATGGAGTTTGTGTGGAGGTTCGGAGACGGAATGACCTCAACGGGGATGTCGCCAGATCACCGTTATATCAGCGAGGGTAGCTATGATGTCATGCTGATAGCAACAACCGAAAACGGCTGTACGGATAGCATGACGATGACGGTGGAAGTGTATCCAAAGCCCGATGCAGGGTTTACGCATGCTCATTTAGGTAATGGGCTTTATGAATTCACACCCAATACAACCGGCCTGAATTCATATAGCTGGAACTTTGGCGATACCACGACAAGCAATGATGAAATCGCGCGCCATCGGTATGAGGACTTCGGAAGTTTTACAGTGTCATTAATTGTCGTTAACAGCAATGGCTGTGAATCCACTTCAGATGTGAACATTGATTACGCCACGGGAGTGGAGAATACTCCGGCAGTAAGTGCTTCGATCAATGTGTATCCGAATCCCTACCGTGAGACCACCAATATCGTGTACGAGCTGGAGAAAACCAGCAAGGTGCTGATAGAGGTGTATACGATGGAGGGCAAACTAGCTTCGCGCCTGGTGAATGCCACGCAACAGGCAGGCGAGCACCGCTGCATATTCAGTGGCCAGGAAAGCGGCCTGAGCAGCGGCAGTTTCTTTATACGCTTCACCATTGATGGCGAAACCTACATGAAGCAAATCGTGAAGGCGAAGTAAGGCAGCTTACAATAAGTCATTAATATTCAAATAAAAGCCCCTGGCGACAAACGTTGCCAGGGGCTTTTATCGGTAGTAGTGCAGCTTACTCGCTGTGGTACTCACTGTTGGAAATAGATATTCATTTTTGAACACGTAAGAAAACTTATTGATATATTTATAATGGGGCAAATAATGAACGTTTTTTAAGGAGTTTTGTGAAACTAAAAAGGTATTAAATTCCTTTACCAACCATTAACTCATTTAAACTTTTAAGATTTATGAAAAAAGTAGTCACACTATTTTTAGCTTGCGTAGCAACATTCTCATTGCTGCATGGTCAATCATCGCAATCATTCTCAGATAACTTCGAAAGTTATTCGGTTAACTCCTGGCTTGGACAATCCTCATCAGAATGGACAACCTGGAGCGGGGTTCATGGATCAGGCGGGGATGACGTTCAGGTTACGAATACTGATGCCGCCAGCGGAACGAAATCTATTTATTTCGGAGCCGGACCGGGGCCGGAGGACGTAGTGCTGCCTTTTGGAGGCGAATACACGAGAGGCCAGTTTCTCTTCAAAGCCAACTTTAAAGTTCCTACTGGAAAAACCGCTTACTTTAATTTTCAGGCGGATGCCACTATTGGGGTAACATGGGCCATGAATGTGAACATGGAGGACAATGGAGATATCATTTTCGATAATGGAACCTCCGGAACTATGCTTTCAGGTACATTTCCAAATGATCAATGGTTTGAACTCAAAATCTATGTCCATCTATCTGCCAATACCTGGAACGTTTATATAGATGACGTTTTACTCGGATCATTTTCCAACTCAATAAACCAGATAGCCTCGCTTGATCTCTATCCGACTGATGCTGATGCATCTTTTTGGGTGGATGATGTGGCATTTATTTATGAGCCACCCTCCCCCAATAATGCCGGAATAATGGAATTAACCGAACCCATTAATCCAAATTGCGGAGACCATGATGTAAAGGTAATTGTGCAGAATAATGGCAATAACAAGCTTGACAGCGTAGAAGTCCATTGGACGCTGGATGGCGTTCCGCAAACCCCCGTCTCTGTTACAACTGCGATAGACACAGCCGGGAGTTCTACTGGTCATGAACTGGAAGTAACGATCGGAAATAACATAGCATTTGGAACATCGCCCCGTGTAATCAAAGCTTGGACAGTTTTACCCAACGGTGTTGCAGATACTGTGAATTTTGATGATACTCTGACGACAAGGGTTGTAGCCATTATTAGTGGGATTAGCTCCACACAGGAATCCCCATTCCAGGGTAGAGCAGGCGCTGGAACTGCATCTTCGCCCGATACTGTTTGTGTAGGAGATACCGTAACTTACGGGGTAACCCCTCCGACAGGCTTCACCAATGCCGATTTCGGATCAGGCTGGGTTGTAAGTGATCTGCAGATCCAACGAAGCTTCGGCACCGCTCCGGTGGATACGGCAACTTTCCCGCCCTCGGGCAGCGCAAATGCGAGGCTGCAATTCGTGGCAGATGCAAGCGAAGCCGGGCATAAATTTAAAATTGATATAACGGTTCAGGTAGGTTCTGCCGGTTGCGATAGTGTTCTTACCCGCTACGTATATGTCTCCCCAGTGCCTGATCCGGGTTTTACGGTATCAGATGTTTGTGATGGGGAGTTGGCAATTTTTACGAATACAACGACCGGACAGGG
>JBBDIG010000009.1 GCA_040880525.1 Bacteroidia bacterium | reverse complement strand
AAACGAATTAAATCAGCACTTTAGAATTGCGATCTAAAAGCCTATACCTATTAAAAAATTATAACGGCCTCCAGCATGTCGCTTCTCTCACACTGGATCAATATAACTATGTAGCTGTAAAACACAGATTTAAACCCGCAAAAGTTGAAATAGACAGGAAGCAAAGCACTTCTCAATGGTTATTATTTGTTATGTTTCCTTTAATGTTTATTCATCAAAAAATAAAAGGGTATAGTAATTTTCATAATGATAAAAAACTGCTTTTAGGGAGACTTCTGTTTTTAATGTTTGAGAATAACAAAAGGCCGGAAAAAATAACTGATGGTTCCGTAGCGTCTTGAACGAAGGCAGCGTTTGGGAGGCTGGAAAATTTATGAGCCGGCAGACACTCTGCCGGGGAGGCGGTTGTCCCCTTCGAAAACACCCAATGACTGGAAACGTGATTTTCTCTGATCAAATCAAAATTATTTGCCCCGAAACATAAACATGGTACATATATGGTAACTTTGGGGACATCAAAGGCGGTGACATTCAGGATCGGTAAAACCAGCCTTCCTGAAGCTAAAATCAACTACCACAAGAATTTATGAGTATCCCAGCAGTAAAGTTTAACATGGAAGACCGGCCGGAATTCATCAAAGAGTTGCGGAAAAAGGTAAACCAACATTTCAAAGATAACAACCTTTCCAGGCACGCCAACTTCGACATGAAGGCAAAAACAGCCTTTATGCTTGCCCTGTATTTTGTCCCTTTCGGGCTTATGCTGACGGGTGTGGTAACCACCCTTTGGCCGGTTATGCTCATGTGGGTTCTGATGAGCCTGGGAATGTCAGGAATTGGTTTGGCGATTATGCATGATGCAAATCATGGCTCATATTCAAGCAACCAAAAGGTCAATAACGTATTGGGGTTTCTGGTTAATTTTATCGGAGCCTATCATACCAACTGGAAAATTCAGCACAATATGCTGCACCATTCCTTCACCAATATTGATGGCTACGATTCAGATATTGAGAAGCCGATCATGCGTTTTTCACCCAATCAAAAAAGAAAAAAGTACTTTAGGTTTCAGGCTTTTTATGCACCTTTCTTTTATGGGCTAATGACTATTTATTGGTTCCTGAGCAAGGATTTTGAATCGGTGATAAAATATAGCAAAACTAAACTTTTGGCAAAGCAGGGAATTACCCTTAAAAAGGCTTTTCGGGAAGTGCTTTTTAATAAAGCTTGGTACGTTGCACTAACCCTGGGTCTGCCAATTATTTTAATTGCATTGCCGTGGTGGCAGGTGCTTTTGGGCTTTTTAATGATGCACTTCATCAGCGGCTTGCTGCTGGCGTTTATCTTTCAATCTGCCCATGTTATTCAGGAAACTGATTTTTATGAAACGGACCCAACCGGGGGCGTGGAAAATAACTGGGCCATTCACCAAATGCGTACTACGGCCAATTTTGCAAATAACAGCAAATGGTTTTCATGGCTTATTGGTGGCTTGAATTTTCAAATTGAGCATCACCTTTTTCCTCATATCTGCCATGTTCATTACAAAAGAATTTCGTCAATCGTTAAGGAAACGGCTGAGGAATTTGATGTGCCCTATTATCAGCACAAAACTTTTTTCGGTGCACTAAGAAGCCATTTTTCGCTGCTTAATCAATTGGGAACCGGCAAGTATGACAGGCTTGCACTTGCAGCCGCTGCTACCAAAGCTGACAGGTAAAAGTGAAAGTTGTTATCACTTCAATAGAACTCAAAGATCCGTTCAGGTTTTTTGCACTGTCATACAGTGCAATGAAAATTGTCAGGCAACTAAATGCCACCAAATGTATCCGCTTTAAGAAAAGAGGATGGTGGACAAAACATTACACCATGACACTTTGGGAAACTGAGGAGGATATGAGGGAGTTTGCTACTATCGGTGCCCACTTGCAGGCAATGAAAAAGGCACATGAAATTGCCCGGGAAATCAGAACCACGACCCTGGATACCGATACCCTACCTGACTGGAAAACCGCCATTACGCTACTGGAGAAAGGCAGAGTGATCAAATACTGAATTTTTAAAGGAAATAGAAATAGCTCTTTATTTTTATCTGATTATCATTTTAATAATTTTGGGAAAATAAATTCGATTTAGCCCAATGATCTTCGATAACTTAAAGTTTGATCCCCTGCAAATGCTGGCAGGCCACCTGGGGTTCTGTGGATTTTTTGATCCCGTTTCATTCGCCATCCTTAGCTTCGCCCATTAATGAAGCAAATGGACCGGAACCTACATACCATTGATGACGTCCTTGAGGAGTTGGACCTCATCATAGCGCGGGAACTTCAGGCAAATAGTCCGATCGGAATTTTTGCTTATGCCTACCGCAGGACGACCAGCGCCATTAAGCAGGCGGTGCTGGAAAAACGATTCGAGGACAATAGCCGCATGGCGCTCTTCGATATTGTTTTTGCAGAATTATACCTGGATGCTTATTACAATTACGTGGAAGACCGCCCGGTAAGGCTTTGCTGGCAAAGATCATTTGAGCCATCCCACAAAGATTTGTCAATTGTTCAGCACTTAATGCTGGGGATGAATGCCCACATCAACCTCGATTTGGGAATAGCTGTCTCGGCCTTTTCAGCCGGGGGCGATCTCCAGGCATTGAAAAATGATTTTTTTACCGTGAATCTCATTCTTTTAGGATTGGTGAACGAGATACAAAGGCGGGTCGGAAAGGTCTCAAGGCTCATGGTGTTGCTAGATTTAATCGGACACAGGACTGACGAAAAGCTTATGGGCTTTAGCATGATAAAGGCCCGGCAATGTGCGTGGGACCTGGCCTGTGATCTATTTCCACTTTGCAATGCGGAGCAGGAGCAGCGCATCATCCAGGCTGATGAAACGTATGCCCGACTGGCTGACAAAATGATCAACCCGGGATTTTTACCTTTAAATTTAGCATTAAAACTAATTACTCATTTTGAGGAAAAAGATATGCGAGAGGTAATTGCTACCTTACAGGAATGATTTATTTAATTGGCTTTTTGCAATAGGCAATAGAATTTAAATTATTTGGATAAATTTATTTTTAATATTTATATTTAACTATAAACTTTTGCGGGGTTCTTTTATGCTGGGGCTGGCTTTCAAACAATCCGGTTCGGGAGCGTGTTCCTTAGCTGCAAATCCAAATGACGAAAATTATGCGATTCAAAACGCTGCTTAAAACCGCCCTTTTTGGTTCTGCTGTCTTTGCCGCATGGCAGGCCAAAAAAGTTCTTACCAATAAATTCACGGCTGAACGACCCAGCAGCCGCGTGGAAGGCACCCAGGATTTTGAGATACGATACTATCCGCCTGTGGTCATGGCCACAGTAGTAAGAACTGGTGGCTACAAAGAAATGCTCAAAAAGGGCTTTAAAACGCTATATGGCTACCTTTCCGGGAAAAACGATGTGCGCCAGGAAATTGAGATGACCAAGCCTATGGTTGTGCAATATGATGATGCTTCAGGCAAAGGAACGATGACCCTGGTGCTGCCGAAAGAGTATGCGATGGATAAGCTGCCACGGCCGCTTTCCAATAAGATCAATATTCATAAAACCGAAGGGAGCTATAAAGCCTTGCTGAAATTTGAAGGACGGGCTGATAAGATTGATTTCTTCAGCAAACAGCAGGAATTGATGAGCATTCTGGAAGGACGCAACATTGCGCACGAAGAGGCCTTTGAATACTTTATATACAACGACCCGATGCAGCTCGTGCAGCGCGAGAATGCGGTGGCTGTGAGCTTAAAAGATTTTCATCCGAAGGGCTGATTGGCGGACTATTGCCGGCCCCATGCATAGCGGATGGAGATGGCTCCGGCCAGGAAAAAATCCGGTTTGGGAACAATGTCCAGCGTAGGCCTGATGTCAAGCCCCAGGGTGAATGGAATTTCACCGATAAAATATTCAATACCCAGGATCCCGTCTATTCCCACTACCAAATAGTCCCCGCTTTTGGAGGGCACATCCCTGTTTATGTTCTTATAAGAAACATTGTCATAAAGGCCGGTATGCAATCCACCTCCAAAAAACCAGTTCATCCCATCCACGTGAGACTGGAAAGCACCTGCGTGGCGTTCGTACAACGCGATGAGCTGCAAGCCGGAATATTTCCAGCCTGAACCTCCTATTACTTCGATGGCATCCTGGGGCGCAATCATCATTTTGGCATTGAAACCTGTAACGGCTCCACCGCGCACTCCAAGTGCGTATTTGTAATCTACCGTGGAAATTATTGCGGTATCTTCCTGGCCCTCTTGTGCTGTGGCTGAAGAAATACAAAACAAAAGACCTATAACAGTAATGATGGGAAAACTTTTCACAAGGAGATTTTTTATGGGTAAATGCAGAAAACGGGTGCAAAGATGAAAAATTTCCTTTGACAGATTTATATTGCCATTTGTTTGGCTATTAATTTTAAAACTTGATAAAAATGAAAAACCATTTCTTGCTGATCTTGCTTTTTGTCTGTTTTCAGATACCGCTTAAAACTGCCGCACAAACTGCCAATGATATAGCCGGTCTTTGGTGGACTGAGGACAAGAAGGCCAAGGTGAAGATTTACAGACAAGGCAACAAATATTTTGGAAAGCTTGCTGATTTGACCCAACCACTAAATGATGAGGGTGAACCCAAACGTGACAAAAACAACCCTGAAACAGAACTCCGTAGCCGGCCATTGGAAGGACTGGTAATATTGAGCAATCTGGAATATGAAGGTGGCAACAAATGGGAAGATGGGGATATTTACGACCCCTCTTCAGGTAAGGAATATAGCTGCGAATTAACGCTGGAGGATGCGAATACACTGACAGTGAGAGGTTATCTGGGGTTTTCGCTGCTGGGTCGTTCTCAAACCTGGACCCGCGTAAAATGATCAGGGTTTCAAAAGCTCTGGTGGATTCTGCCCTGATAATTTCAAAGATGAAAAATGGATTTAATTCAAAAGATTACTGAGACTGTTGGATTTATTAAAAGCAAGACTGACTTTGAGCCGGAGTATGGAGTCATACTGGGAACCGGCCTTGGCGGCTTGATTAAAGAGGTGGAGATCATCACTTCTCTGAGTTATGACGAAATCCCGCATTTCCCAATTTCCACGGTTGAAAGCCATCATGGCAAACTGGTATTCGGTATGCTGAGCGGGAAAAAAGTGGTGGCCATGCTGGGCCGGTTTCACTATTACGAGGGCTACTCAATGGAAGAAGTCACGTTTCCTGTGCGGGTAATGAAGTTCCTGGGCATTTCCCGGCTTTTCGTATCCAATGCATGTGGCTCGGTAAATCCCAGCATCCGCACTTGCGACCTGATGGTGCTGAATGACCACATCAATCTATTGCCGGAAAACCCTTTGCGGGGCCGCCATTATCCTGAGCTTGGTCCGCGGTTCCCTGATCTCTATGAGCCTTACGACCGCGAAATGATCCGGAAGGCAACTGCCATTGCGAGGGAAAACAAGATCCCGATCCATGTGGGCACTTATGCAAGCGTGCAGGGGCCAAATCTGGAAACAGCAGCAGAATACAAGATGATCCAGGTGATGGGGGCAGATGTGGTGGGAATGAGCACCATACCGGAAGTTTTAGTAGCGGTGCAAATGGGGCTGAAATGTTTTGCTATATCCGTGGTGACTGATGAAGGCTGGCATGAAATTCTCGAACCGGTTACGGTTGAAGACGTCATTGCCGCTGCGCAGAAAACCGAACCCAAAATGACGCGACTCATCAAGGCGCTCATTTCCTCCTTATGATCAACTTCTTTAGAAATACGCTCCTTTTATTGCTGATGCTTTTTGCTTTTACTGCAAGTGCGCAGGAAGAAGTGGAAATGGTACGCTCACTGAAGCTTCAGGCAAACTGGAATAATGAAGATCTCAGTCCGGGAGGAAGCGAAATTTTCAATGATATATGGGGATGGGTAGATAGCCAGGGACGTGAGTTCGTGATAATGGGCAGCTATGACAGCATTTACTTTTTCGACATCACCGATCCTGAAAAACCCGTGCTATGCGATGTAGAGGCCGGCAAAGCTCCGGGCTGTATTCACCGCGATTTTAAAACCTACCTGAATTATTGCTACGCGGTGGCGGATGAAAACAACAGTTCCCTCCAGATATTCGATCTCAGCTATTTGCCTGATTCCGTTCACAAGGTTTATGACAGCAACCAGTTCAGCATTCAGACGCACAATATTTTTGTAGAAAACAGCCGCCTTTATCTCGCTGATAATGCAACTCCTACAGGGTATGCTCCAATGGCAGTGCTGTCTCTTGATGATCCTGTGAATCCTGTCCTTATCTCACGTTTAAAGCCGCCCGTAGTAGGAGGCGATCCGCTGTTTTCAGAAGTACATGACGTATTTGTAGAGAATGACACGGCCTACTGCTCGGTAGGCGATGACGGTTTTATGATCTACGATTACCGCGATCCGGTGAACCCAAAACTCATAACGGATCTGCAAATTTATCCTGACCAGGGATATAATCACAGCTCCTGGCGCGCTGCGAACAGCAAGCTGCTGATCATGGCGGATGAAACCCACCATACCCGGCTCAAACTATTTGATGCTTCTGATCCTACTGACCTGAAATTAAAATCGTTGTTGGGTTATAATTGGAATGAAGGTTCTATTCCGCACAATCCTTTCATCCGCGATGAATATCTTTATATTTCCTATTACCATGAAGGCGTGGTGGTTTTTGATATTTCAAATCCTGAAGAACCGGAATTTATTGATGCGTATGACACCTACCCACAAAATACCGGGTATGGCGGCATGTTGGGATGCTGGGGAATTTATCCCTTTTTTCCATCCGGGATCATAGCAGCTTCCGATCTTGAAAATGGGCTCTTTCTTCTTAAACTGGATACGCTGTATTATACGCCTTCAAAAGAAGAATTTCCTGACGCAATTCTATCCCCCAATCCATTTATTGATCATTTCTCGCTGGTTTTTGAATTGTCCGTGGATCAGCAAATGCAAATGTCAATGCACACCCTTTTGGGGCAGGAATTGTTCTCTCTGGAAAGAAGATTTCCTTCAGGGGAAAACCGGTGGAAGGTAGGTACACGGCAGTTCCTGTATCCGGGAATGTATATCCTTACGCTAAGCGGAGAAGAATTCACAAAATCTTTCAGAATTTTGAAAGCTGATTGATGACAGCTTCACGGGTACTCCTGCTATTCTTATTTCTTGCTTCTCACACCGCTATCCATTCCCAGGAAACGGCTGTGCCGGATGACAGCGTCCGGGTGTTATTCACCACCGAGGAACTCATTGATATTCATTACGATTCACTTCAGGTTCAGGATAGCCTGCTCGTTGACTTTGCCCAATATGATCCTATTTATGCGAGGGCCCGTTTCTACCTGCATACTTCGGTTTATGGCAGCCCGGCTTTCCCGCTGCAATATGAGATGCCCGGCCAGCAGTTCGAACTGGGATTCAATCAATGGGATCTGTATCGCACCACCCGGCAGAACATTCGATATTACAATACCTTTACTCCTTACACCCGCCTGTATTACGTGCAGGGCGGAGGTACCAACCTTCAGATCCTGGAGGCGCTGCATACGCGCAATATAAATCCGGGATGGAATGTTGGCCTGAAGATACGGGGAGGAGGGTCAGAGGGCTATTATCAGCAGCAAAGCACAGCCAGTACTGAAATAGCACTGTTCAATAATTTCCAGACGAAAAACCAGCGCTACCGGCTCCTCGCCAACGTTATCGTAAACAGGTATCGTACACAGGAAAATGGCGGTATTATCAACCCGCTCATCAGCGACAGCGGATCATCCAAATTTGGCCAGCCCTTATTTGATACGCTTTCTGCCTTTGATAAAATCAATATGAACGTGAACCTGGGCAGTGCCAGCCAGCAGTGGCGGGAAACCCAACTTTTTGCAAAACAGTATTATTATTTCGGTAAATACAAAAGCATCTTTAGTCCGGCTGATAGCCTGACGCGCAAAAAGCTGTTTCCATCCTTCTACCTGAGCCACGCATTTCAGTACCGGCAAACAAAACATCAATATGAAGACGAGGCTCCGGATTCAGCATTTTACAGGCACATTTATGATAATCCGCTCGCTACCAGTGATTCTATCTTTTTTTCCGAGCTGCGCAATGAATTCACGCTTTCTTCGGCACCTTATCGTGCCGTGCGGGATACTGACAGCGTAACGGTGTTCAGGGAGCGGCCCTGGCTTTTGGCGTTTACAGTGAGCCATGCCTACAATGAGGTGGGTTCTTCTTCGTTGGAATTTGCGACTAATCAACTGCAAGTTCAGGGGCGATTTCATTTCCGGCTTGAGCGGCTGAGGGTTAAGACCCACGCTTCCCTTCATACCGCAGGCTATCTGTCCGGAAATTACCACGGAGAAGCTCAGGCGCAATATCCTGTATATAAAAACTGGAATCTGATGGCGGGAATTTCTGCAGCGCAGACCTCAGTGCCATTTATCTTTCAGTATTACAGTTCCAATCATTACCGTTGGTTACAGGAATTGCAGCGGGTGAATCATCAGCGACTTTTCGGTGGTTTTGTCAATGCGAAGGAAAATGCTGCGCTCACAGCCGAATTTATGCGCATCGGCAATTACCCATATTTTGACAGCACCGAAATTCCGGTTCAGGCAAATGAGGCCATTCCATATCTGAAACTCAAACTGCAAAAGGTATTTAAAACCAAACATTTTGTAATGGATAATGTGCTGTTGTATCAGCCTGTACTTTCAAATGATCTGCTGCGCCTGCCTGATTTTCTCATTAATACTACCCTGGCTTTTGATCAAATTATTAAAGATAAATTTCATATCCAGGTGGGAGTTATATTGAATTATAATACAGCCTACAAGGCAGCCAGGTATTTACCTCCCATTTCTCAACTGGCTTTGCAGGACAGCATTACCGTTGGCAATTATCCACATTTTGATGTTTTCTTTAATGCCGAGATCACGCGGTTCAGGATTTTTGCAAAACTAGAACATGCCAACCAGGAGTTTACCGGCAGTAGTTATTTTTATCTTCCAAATTATCCATTAAAACCCAGGAATTTTGTTTTTGGTTTAGCATGGGAATTTGTTAATTAAAAAAACAAATACCGGATATTTATATGAATTTCAGTTTCTTTTAATGGAAAGCGAGGATTCTGAAATTGCAAACTATTCCGGGGAATCTATTTTATGCGAAGTTGAAACAATTTCACGGATGATGTTATCCAGTTCTTTTGCTGAATCCATTAAATATCGCAGTAATTCATTATTTTCACTTGGTGTATTGTCCTTGTCAGTTAAAATCTCCAGCAGGCCCATGATGCGAGCCACTGGTGCACGTACTTTGTGGGATTGGGTCCAGGCAATTTCCCGGAGCTTTTTATTTTGTTCCTCTATGGCTTGTATTTGTTTGTGGCGATCAGTAACGTCTGAAGCCAGTACTATTTCAGCTTTCCGTCCATTATAATAAATTATGTTACTGCGAATTTCCACAATAATTAACTTCCCGTTTTTCTTTTTGTGTAAATATTGTCCTTGTGAGAAAAGCTTGTCATTTGCCCTTACCTGTTCTACTCCTTTCTCCATTTTGGGTATTTCGGATTTGGGACGGATGGCTTTGATGGTCATGTTTACAAATTCCTGGTGCGAATAACCATATTGATTAACTGCCGCATCATTTACATCCATAAATTCCAGGGTTTCCACATCATAAACCCACATGGGTTGCGGGCTTAGGTGAAACAGATCGGAGTAGCGCTGCTCCGATTCCTTCAGGCTCACCAGGTACTTGTTCCTTTCTATATTATATAAAATACTTTTATAAAGCATTGCGGAACTGAGGCTGTCCTTCAGCAGATAATCCGATACGCCCCAGGAAATAGAACGCGTGGCAAAGGCCAGATCGGTGTATCCCGTAAGAATAATAATCGGTGTTTCTCCGGCTACTGATATGATTTCTTTTATGAGGGGTTCTCCCTGTAAATCAGGTAAGGTGAGATCGAGCAACACCGCATCAATTTGCCCTGAATCTTGCGTTAATACATCGTGTGCTTCTTCAAAATTTTGCGCAGTTAAAATAACGGGCGCCACAATAGCTTCCTCCAGGTAGTCTTCTACGAGGAGCAAATCGCCCGGATTATCCTCAACTACTAAAATTTTATACAGACTATTGTCTTTTTGCATTTGACGGTAATGTTACAATATTTAGCCAGAAGTTTTCTATGCTTGTAATGGCATCTAAAAATTGCCCTATTTCCACAGGTTTGCTGATGTAGCAATTCGCATGGTGTTTATATGACATGAGCACGTCTTTCTCTGAAGAAGAGGTGGTTAGCATAATGACAGGAAAATGCATAACAGCGTCAGTACTTTTAATTTTACTCAGAACCTCATGGCCACTTTTTAATGGCAGATTAATGTCCAGCAGGATAAGGTCAGGGCTTGGTGCATTGGCATATTCTCCCTGCTTAAAAATATAATCGAGCGCCTCCTTTCCATTTCTTACAACGCTAAGCGTATTAATGATTTTGCTGTCCTCTAAGGCCTCTGTAGTGAGGATAATATCACCCTCGTTATCTTCTACCAATAAGATATGAATAGATTTCATGAAAATTTTTTTATGAATTTAATAGTAAAAGTTAGCTCATTTGAAATACATTTAATGAAGCTTGCCATGATTGCGGAATTCTGGTGTTTATAAATACACTTGTTTCATAAAGGGAGAGTAAGTACTGATCCGTTATTTTGAGGGAGGGTAAAATAAAAGGTGCTTCCTTGCCCTTCTTCGGAATTTAACCAAATCTGGCCGCCCAGTCCTTCAACGCTCTTTTTTACGATTGCCAGGCCCATCCCGGTGCCGCTGTATTCTTCTTTGATATGGAGCCGCTGGAAAATGACGAATATCTTGTCAAAATATTCCTGCCCGATGCCAATGCCATTGTCACTCACCGAAATGAGCCATTCGTTGCCCTGAGACCTGGCCATGATCCGGACTACCGGCAATTCATTTGGATCTACATATTTAATGGCATTGCTGATAAGATTTTGAAAAATATGGATGAGAGGAGTCCTAAATGAATAGACCTCTGGTAAATGACTTACATGAATGGTGGCTTTGCATTTTTTAATTTCTCTGTGGAGGAGTTTTAAAACTTCATCGGTAACCTCATTCAGGCGAATTGTTTCTTGCTCCTCTTCATGTTTGCCAACTCTCGAAAATTCCAGCAAGTCCAGGATGATCTGCCTCATGCGCCTGGCCCCGTCCACGGCAAAGTGTATATATCTTTTGGCTTTGTCATCAAGTGTTTCGCCATACTTTTTCTCTAACTGAGTGAGGAAGCTGCTCACCATGCGCAAGGGTTCCTGCAAGTCGTGCGAGGCTACGTAAGCAAACTGTTCAAGCTCTGCATTGGAAATTACCAGTTCACGCGCCCTGGCTTCGAGTTTTGCATTAAGTTTTTTTAGTGAATCCTCATGTTCCTTGCGATAAGAAATATCAGTTATTGCGCCTACTGCCCTCAATGCCTTGCCCTTGCGGTCTCTAATAAAAATGGCCCTGTCAATTACAAAAGCATACGTTCCATCATTCATTTTGAGCCGGTATTCGAAGAACCAGTTTATGGCTTCCGGGTCTTTTGTGAATGCCATAATATGTTCCATCACCTCCTGCCTGTCTTCCGGGTGTATCAGGCTTATCATCAGCTCAAAGCTTGGCTTAATCACCTCCGGGTCGTGTCCAAATAGTGTTTTAAATCCTTTGCCCCAAAACAGCTCATTTTCTACCATGTTGAAATCCCAGATAGCATCATTGGTGGCTTCGGCAATTTTCTCAAAACGCTCATTGGACTGTCGGAATTGCTTCTCCGCAATTTTGCGGATGCTTACGTCTTTAAAATAAACTGACAAACCTTTTTCAGAGGGATATGCACTCACCTCAAACCACTGGCCGGTAGTGGGATAGTGGTCTTCAAAATGAATGGTTTCACCGGTATCCATAGCGCGCTTATATTCTGTAAAAGAATTGGTTTCGGTGGCATCATTAAATATTTTCCAGAGATTTTCTCCTACAATTTCTTGTTTCTTTTTAAAGAGAATTTTTTCTGCTTCTTTATTCCAATAGGTTACCGTCCAGTCTTTATCTATTGCAAAGAATGCATCGCCAATGCTCTCCAGAATATTGTTTTTTTCTTCAAAAGCCGTTTGCAGTTCAATCTCGGTAATTTTTTGCCGGCTAATGTCCTGCAAGCTTCCTGATATTCTTCGGCACTTTCCATCATGCATCTCTGCATTGCCAATCACCTTTACCCAGCGTTCATTTCCTTTTGCCGTAATAATTGACCTTTCAAAATCGAAGCTTCCACCTGTTTTAGAAATCTCTGAGAGGATGTTGCGAACTTCCTCTTTTACGCCATTCGGATAGAACCTTAAACTTTCATCCAGTGAAGGCATGTAATCTTCCTCCACTTCATGGATTTGTTTGGTGATGGTGGACCAGTAAATAATGTTATTGTCTAAATTTAACTCCCAGCCTCCCAGTTTCGCGAGTTGATTGGCATTTTCCAGGAGATGGTGGAGTTCAATAATTTCGGTTACATCCCTGAAATTATCCACGATTCCATTGATAGCCGGGTCGTGGAGCAAATTGGTTACATTGGCTTCCAGCCAGCGCCAGGAGCCGTCTTTGTGTCTGGTCCGTGCATTTACTCCCTCCAGTGTTTTTCCGGGGTTTTGCATTACCTCCTGCATTTTTATTGAGACCTCTTCCCGGTCATCAGGATGGATAACCTCAAATAAATTGAGTTGCAGGGCCTCCTCCTCAGTGTATCCCAATACCTTTGTAATAGATGGCGACACGTAGGAATTACTGCCATCAGGTCCTAATATCACGATGGCATCAGCTCCATTTTCCACCAAGCTCCTGTAGCGTTTTTCGCTAAGCTGCAACTGCGTTTCAGCGTTTTTCCTGGCGGTAATGTCATTAAAAGTTACAACTGCCCCCTCCACTTTTCCGTTCTCCAATATCGGGGTGGAGGAGTAGTTTACGAAAAAATGGCTGCCGTCCTTGCGCCAAAATATATCTTCTGAATTCTGGAAGCCTTTCCGGAACTGATTTGCCAGATAAACATCACGTTCCTCTTTTACATAAAATTCATCTGCGTTGTGCTGGTGAATGAGGTTATTGATATTTTTTCCTATACATTCTGCCGGTGTAAAGCCCAGCATTTTTGCTGCAGAAGGATTTATGAAGCTGCAAAGGCCATTCTTATCAATACCATAAATTCCTTCCTCTGTTGCGTTGAGAATAATATCATTGGCTTTTCTGACTAATACCTGGTTGATGTTAAGTGCCAGGCTGTCAACAACGCTTTCCAGCAACTGTTGTTCTTCCTTCAGGAATGGCCCTTCGAAGGCAGCAGGCCTTTCTTTCTTGTAGGCTATTGTGATTTCCAGTATTTCCCCTTCAAAAGTTTGTTTTGTTCGCTGCAGTTGCCATTTCGTTTTTCTATGTCCGGCTGTTTTGTAAATCTTTCCTTTATATTTTATAGCTGCTGTTGTAATATCTGAATATTGGCAACCACCGGGAAGAAACGATACGGCCATTTGAAGCAATTCTTCAAGGCTTTGGTCAATCTGGCTTAACCCGGAAATATTTAACAGGCAGGTTTGCTCATTTACACGTTTTTGCAGGGCTTTTAATGTTTGGGTTAATTGCGCTTCTGCCTCTTTTTGTGGTGTAATGTCCAGGATGATAGAATCCCAGATAATGCTGTTATCTGCAAGGCGGGAAGGGTTTCCGGAACCCTTATGCCAGCGGAGCGAACCATCAGGATGGCGATACCGCCATTCATGCTGCCAAAAACTCAGGCTGAGGCTAGATTCTTCGATGGATTTGACATGGCTCTCCAAATCACGTTCATCGTAACGCTCCCACACCACCCTGTTATTTCGCATCACTTCCTCTGCAGAGAATCCCCAGAGTTGCAAAGCGCCATTGCTCACCTGCTGCAGGTTGTCATGGCCATCCGGGTAGCGCTGATAGCGAAATACCACTCCAGGGATATTGTTGGTAATGGTGTTGAATTGATGCTCTGTAATTTTTTGCTGAGAAATATCCGAATGTGTTCCTGCCACACTCAGCGGCTTTCCATCCTCGTCCCAGCGTGATATTTCTCCGCGATCGTTGATCCAAATTGTGTCTCCTTCTTTATGGATCATGCGATATTTTATCTGGTAATGTTCAGCCTTTTTTTCTAAGCACTCCTTTACTTTTTCGTCAAAAAGTTGCCGGTCTTCGGAGTGAATCATTCTTTTCCAGGTGTCTATAGTCATGGGAAGGAGTGCCTCCTTGGTATGCCCAGAAATTTCAGCCCAGCGATCATTTATTTGTACCTCTCCGGTTTCAATATTCCACTCCCAGGTGGCCGTGCGTGCAGTCTCTGCAATGTTGGTGAGCCTTTTGGATCCATTTTCCACGGACGTTTTGCTTTGGCTGAGTGCTAACTGGCCTTTCCGCAGTTCAAATAACTGCCCTACCTGGCGTGCCAGTGCCTTGAGCGCCTCAATTTGGTTTGCGTCCAATTTCCTGGGTTTGCGATCCATCACTGACAGTGCACCCAGCGCATCTCCCTCTGGCGAAACAAGCGGAACTCCCATATAGCAAACTACGTTGGATGCGCCCGCCACAAGCGGATTTTTGCTGAAACGCGGGTCGTCCGGGGCATTTTCTACGAACAGGATCTCTGATGGCCGCTGGATCGCAAAAGAGTCGAAAGATTGAATCGCAGGAATTTGCGCTATTTCAAAGCCCAGCCGTGATTTGAAAAATGTTACACTATCCGTAACCAGTGATATGGCGGCTATGGGAGTTTGACAAATAAGTGCAGCCAGACCGCAAATGTCATCATACTCTTTTTCGGAGGGGGAGTCCAGGAGCTTATATGACAGGAGGGTCCGGAACCTGTTGTTGCCCGGGGTTTTGTTCATTTGCTGGTACTTCAAAAGCTGACCGGTTCATGTCAGCAAATCAAAGCTAATTTTTCTTCTTGAGATTTACAAAATTTGATCTGTCCGGTGTTTAAAATCCGCTGTTGGTGCGGATTCGGGTTTCGCATGTTCAGGCGAACTTAGTTCATCTCATCGAATGAAGTGCTAAAGCAGGTATTTTTCTTTTGGCTTGCTGCTGTAAGGTTTTGTGCAATTTTGCTTTGATTTTGTCCAGGAGGTATCAATTATTGGAACTTGCATTTCGTGAAGGTTTCGGAATTTCATGGCCCGTTAGAGAGGCCTGGAAATTTGTTGCATGGTATAAAAAACAAGTAGAAAAATTTTAAGAATTACCCGTTACTTTTTAAAGGAATTAATCAAATAAATAATTCTTGAAAAGTTCTCTTCAATTAATTTATCGAATAATCAAAATTTTATAATTTTTTTCCGTCTCGCCAATCTGCAATAGATACAACCGCGCTCTCGCTCCGCCTTTTAGCAAAATGTGAGCTATTTTCAGCCCTCGGGGCTAAATTAGGCGGGACGCCTCGTAATAGCTGACACTCCGCAAGTATGCGGAGCGACAGCGGGGGAGTGAAACTCCCATCTTCCAAGTTGCCATAAATCCAATGGCTGAAACCTGAACTCATGGATATGTAAAAATGGCTTCGATACACGAATCCGAAAGTATGCTCAGTTAGAAAATTAATTTTTAGCTTTTGTTGTCGGGAGTATTTGTTCCGGGGGAATCACAGTAACCTTTCCGTCACGAGAGACAATTAAAGGACTGTTATTTTTCTTTTTAAAAACAGCCATCTTGCGATAAGCTTCTTTAAGTCCTAAGTTAACTTTTTCTTCCAATTCCCTAAGTTGTACTTTAATATCCATTGTGTTTTTTGTTTAAATCAATCCACTTGTTTTTGCTCCTTATGATTACCTCTGATTCTGATCCTTCTGCAATGAATTCAAAATTCTCTGTTGAATTATCAATTATAATCCATTTATCTACGATTGGCAGATAGATTTTAAAAAGATTCCTTAGTCCATTATCAAATCTCCTTTTAATCGTATCAACCGGAATATTATGTCCTCCTTCAATGACTCTTGTTAATACGCGTTGAATGGCCAATTCAGAAGAATCCAAAGCCAAAAAAAGAAGTATAACTTCATAATTAAGTTTCCTAGCAGAGTTAATTAAGTTCTGATATGTTTTGGTTGCCAAGGTAGTTTCAAAAGCAAAAGATTCTCCCTGATTTAACAGTTCCTTTATCCTTTGTAACATCAACCGTCCAGCGCGAATTCTGGCTTTTTCTGAGTTTAGCGGAGATATACCCTTCCAATTTCATCCGCATTTATGAATTCCTCACATGCGAATATCTCCGGCAGGATCGTATAAGACAGCGTAGTCTTTCCCGCACCATTCGGCCCGGCTATGATATACATCTTTTTCACACTACAAATATAGTATTTCCAATACTATGCTGGATGGCGACTCCGATTTACACGCTCCGATAATTCCGGAAGTGTTCCCTGGAGAGTTGTACTGAATTGTACAGCAATCGTTAATGCCGACAAGTAAATAACGCGAATTCCGGAAAGATCAAAAAGATACACGCAAGCACCCCCTTTGGCATTTCTCGCGAATGCGAGAAAACCTGGATAGGTTGGAATATCACTGACCGTTCTTTCTGCGAGCTAGGATTTCTCCCGCTGGCACCCATGACAGATGTTGTAAGGGCACTCATGATCAGGCTCTTTCTTGGCTCAGTAGCGTAGGGTTTAAACCCTACGCTACTGAGCGTGTAGGCACATGCATCCTGCCAGACCTGTCATTAAATCTTTCATTTTTAATGCCTTAAAATAAATACTCGAAATGACAAGAAGTGGGAGTGGGCTCAACAAACTGGCAATTGAAATATATGTCTCTTTTTTAGATATATAATAAAATGTGTCATGGGTACCGCAGCGATAGCGGAGGGAAAAATCTGGTGGTGTGATATAATGCGAGCGGGTAGCTGCATAGGACATGCGCCACAGGCAGGTGCCAGCCTAAAGCGAATAAATATTTAATAGTTTATTAGTACTTCATATTCTGTCGGCCTGATCAAGAAGTACTCCGAGTCAGCAATATTCTTGCAATGAATCATTGCGACTTCTGGTTTGTCATTGCTATAGATTACTATATATATGTAGTAATTATCTAATGTTTGACTTTTTTCTAATTCATTTTTTGTGAGGTAAAAGCGTTTGTACTGTCCGGTTTGCTTCACTGTCTTTACTTCTATAAATCTTTTTTTGCCATTTAAATCACAAGAGAGTATATCATATCCCAAAGTTGAGTTTTCAGATACTAAGACAACCAAGTCATTAGCATTTTCGACCCCTAAATCTTTTAATCTATCTAATTCGTATTGATAAGCCGCTGCTTCTGATTTGTCTCCTATTTTAATATTATTCTCAGTGATTTTTATATAGTCTTGTGATACATTTACTTTACTTGAATTATTTCCTTCTCGTTTCTTATTTTCTTTTACAGGTTTTAATAGACTGTTAATGCAAGTGAAACTATGCAAGGTTGATGATTTATCTTGATAAAAAGCTGATGAGAAAAGAGAAGGAGCCGATTGCCAATTGGCTGGGATAAATTCTAAGTTGAACTTTAAGTAGTGAATATTCCTGCCATCAATTTCGCAGGAAATAATATTGTGGATTTTTAATTTTTCAATATTGCGCACTATCGTTGTCCTTGATGCCAAGAGAATTTTCTCAATATTATTTATTTCAAAGCCAGCTGCTGTTAAATAGGTGTTTTGGTTACTGAGGAAACATTCTTCAAACAGATTTATGTACCATCTGTGTGCACCTCTTCCGACAATTGAATAAACTTTCTCATAGGCGATTTTCCTAATCTTTATTTCCTTATCGTATTTTAGCATTAAAGTTTTCTGGTATTCTGGATAATACTCAAGGTAATCTAAAATGATTCCCCCATAGAAAATATTTAGATCATTTTCAACTAAAAATTTAGCAGTGCCCTTTTTGGTAAAATATGATGTTAAATGATTCTCGGTTTCGATACTGTGGTGCTGGCAGAATGTAAGAAAGTTACAATTAGCAATTAAGTGGTATTCTTGGAAGTACATAACCTTTTGTTCTTCTTCGGTTAGGATGTAAACTCCCGAGTTGACATCTACTGGAATAATATCGATCACAAATTGTTTTACATAATTATCTTCAACTTGAAAGTATGGAGTTATTTTTTTAATCATCTGCATATTCTTCAATGGTTAGTTTTTCACTCCTTCCTCACCCGCTTTAAACTCACCAAATTTAAAGCATTCCGGTTCAAACCGCGCACATCATTTCCAATGAGCCTGATTACCTCATCATAGAATAGTACCACTACCGGGGCGTCTTCCATTACGAGGCGCTCCATGCGGTGGTAGAGGGGGTAGCGGGCGGAGTCGTTGGTGATGAGGCGGGAGGCTTCGTATAGGCTGTCGAAGGTGGGGTTGCCGAAGTGGGTGTAGTTGGGGCCTGCCGGGGCTTTGAAGGGGCTGTAGAAAAGGGCCAGGTAGTTTTCGGCATCGGGGTAGTCGGCTATCCAGCTTGCACGGAAAAAGGGCATTTTCTTTTCGGCCATGTATTGCCGGTGCTCGGACGGAGGCGTGGTCTCTATCTTCAGGCGTATGCCAATGTCCTGCAACTGGCGCTGGATGAAAACGGCTATGTCCATATAAGTAGGATTGGTAAAGCAGGCGATTTCCGGCAGCCCCTGCCCGTTCGGGAATCCGGCTTCTTCAAGCAGTCGTAGTGCTTTCTGCGGGTTGTATGAATATCCTTCCACCGCTTTGGCGCTGAAGGAGGGCAGGCCGGGCGGTACCATGCCTGCCGTAGCTGGACGGCCAATATTGTTGCGCAGGTAGCGCATCATCTTTTCCCGGTCGAAGCCATAATTGATGGCCTGGCGCACCTGCCGCATCCTTAGCGGGTTGTTGCGCAATACGGGGCTATTGGTGTCGCGGAGGATGCCAAAATATTCGGTGTTCAGGAAGGGGATTTTCTCCATCACAAATTCACCCTCGAACTGCGGGCGCAGCTTTCCCTGTGGCGTCAGCAGGTTGTCTTTAAAAGAAGGATCAATGCCGGAGAGCAGGTCGAGATTGTGTTGCAGGAAAGCGAAGAACTCGTTCTGCCGGTTGGCCATAAAGCTGATGCACACAGCATCGAGGTAGGGGAGTGGCTGCCCGTTTTCCGTTTCAAAATAGTGGTCGTTTCGTTTCAGCACCAGCATATTTTCTTCGTCCCAGTTGCCAAACCTGAACGGCCCAGTTCCCACAGGATTCCGTCTGAAATCCTTTCCGAAAAAACTGGCGGCTTCATGCGGAATTACAGAGCAGTACTGCATTGACAGCAATCCGGCAAAAGGCGGGAACGGTTCGCGCAGTCGTATTTCCAGCGTGGAATCGTTAATGGCCGTAAAGCTCCCGGTGGGCGGAGTTGCAGTGGAATCGAAGATGATCTTGTCATTGAATATCCAGGCACCGGGCGAAGCCAGCGCAGGATCAATGAGCCGGTTGAAGCTGAATACGAAATCGGCTGCCACTACGCGCCTGCCTTTTCCATTTGGGAACACGGGGCTGTCATGAAAACGGACATCCTGCCGCAGGTGAAAGCGGTAAAGTTTTCCACCGTCTTCTACCTGATATCCACGTGCAATGGCCGGAACCACCTGCAAACTGTCATCAAGTTGCAAAAGGCCGTTATAAAGTTGATTGCATCCCCAAATGTCGAATTGGGCACGGGCAAAAGCGGGATCCAGCGAGCGGATGCCGCTGTGCATATTCCAGTAAAAAGTTTTCTTGTGGTTTTCTGTGGAATTTTGTCCACATCCGGAGAATATAGTTATCCACAGCAAGAGGATAACCATCCCGGTCGTCCCTTTCCATAAACAGTAATTTAGCCCCGGTTTATAATCCCGCATATCAGCCTGCAAATAAACGAAACCTATGAAGGTTACATACTATGGACATTCCTGCTTTATGGTGGAAGTGAGCGGAAAGAAGTTGCTCTTCGATCCTTTTATTTCGCCCAATGAGCTGGCAAAGGAAATAGATATTAAAACCGTAAGGCCTGATTACCTGCTGATTTCTCACGGCCATGAAGATCATGTGGCAGATGTGCTGGAAGTGTACAAAAACAGTGAGCCTACGGTAATATCAGCTTTTGAGATCGTCCGCTATTATTCTGAAAAGACCATTAAAAAGGTGAAGGGATTGAATATTGGCGGATCTGTAAATTTTGATTTCGGCAGGGTAAAGTATGTTGTGGCCATGCACTCCAGCGTTCTTCCTGACGGAACGTATGCGGGCAACCCCGGTGGATTTGTGGTGGAAGCGGCTGAAGGCAGTTTTTACTTTGCCGGAGATACGGGGCTTACTTACGACATGAAGCTGATTGCAGAGGAGTTTGATCTTAATTTTGCCTTCCTGCCGCTGGGAGATAGCTATACGATGGGCGTGAAGGATGCCATCCGGTGCAGCGATTTCATCAATTGCAACCGGATTATTGGAATGCATTACGATACTTTTGAACAAATTGAAATTGATCATCAGGAAGCTGTGGATAACTTCAGGCATAAGGGGAAAGAGCTGGTGCTGATGAGGATAGGAGAGAGCAGGGACTTTTGAAAACAGGATGAAGAGTTTATCGCGAACTGCTTCATTTCCCGACCCTGTTCAGGGAGATAATTTTCTTTTCTTTGCGAAATTGATGGGAGTACATTATTAAATATTGAATGAAAAAAATTGAAAATGGGTAAGATAATCGCGCTGGCAAATCAAAAAGGTGGAGTAGGTAAAACCACCACGGCTGTGAACCTTGCAGCCAGTTTTGCTGCCCTGGAATTTAAAACATTACTTATAGATGCTGATCCCCAGGCCAATGCCACCTCAGGCGTAGGTTACGATCCCCGCACCGTTCAGACGAGCATTTATGAGTGCATCATCAACAACCTGCATCCCCGTGAGGCCATTATCAATACAGAGATTGAATATCTGCACCTCATCCCTTCTCACATAGATCTGGTGGGCGCTGAGATAGAACTCATCAATATGCCGGAACGGGAGCGAATGATGAAAAAGAGCATTGCACAGGTGAAAGATGATTACGATTTCATCCTGATAGATTGTTCTCCGTCACTCGGCATTATTACGGTAAATGCACTCACTGCGGCCGATTCGGTGCTCGTCCCCGTACAGTGCGAATATTTTGCTTTGGAAGGTTTGGGCAAACTCCTCAACACGATCAAGATCGTACAGAGCAACCTGAATCCCGACCTCGAAATTGAAGGCATTCTGCTTACTATGTATGATGCGCGCCTTAATTTGAGCAACCAGGTGGTGAACGAAGTAAAGACCCATTTTCAGCAACTCGTATTTAATACCATCATTCAAAGAAACGTGCGGCTGAGCGAGGCGCCAAGCTTTGGCCTGCCGGTGATCCTGCATGATGTGAGTTCAAAAGGAGCCGTGAATTATCTCCATCTGGCCAAGGAGATCATGATAAAAAACGGCCTGAGTTCCAGTGCTCAGGTACACCAAGTAAACGCAAATTAAATATGACCACAATAGGGAAAAGAACAGCTTTGGGAAAAGGACTGACAGCTTTATTAGAAAACAGCAACACTGATCCCACCGGACGCAATCCGATGCCGGTGAATTCTATTTCTGAAATTCCTGTAAATGAAATTGAGGCAAATCCTTTTCAGCCTCGTGGAGCTTTTGACGAGGAAGCGCTTCAGGAGCTTACGGATTCAATTAAAGTACATGGCCTCATACAGCCGATTACCGTAAGAAAGGTGGGGTATGGAAAATACCAGCTCATTTCCGGAGAGCGAAGATTACGGGCAAGCATCAGAGCCGGGTTGAAGAAGCTTCCGGCATACATGCGCATAGCGAACGATCAGGAGATGCTGGAAATGGCGCTCATCGAAAATATTCAGCGGCAGGAACTGAATGCGCTGGAGGTAGCCATGAGTTTTCAGCGGCTGCTGGAAGAGTGCAGTCTGAAGCAGGATGAACTTGCCGAACGCGTGGGTAAAAAGCGGAGTACCGTAGCCAACTACATGCGCCTGCTGAAACTGCCGCACGAATTACAGGCGGCCCTGCGCGATGACAAAATTTCGATGGGACATGCACGCGCACTTATTAACGTGGATGATCCTGCGTTGCAGTTGGAATTCCTGAATGAGATCGTTGACAAAGGATTGTCAGTACGTGCGGCTGAGCAGCTTGTGCAAAAAAGCCGGGAAGCCGCTCCGGCTGCCGCCTCACAACCGGCCACACAGCGAAAGCTACAGGATAAGGATGACTTCCAACTGTGGCGATATGAAATCTGGGAAAGGCGTCTCGGCAAAGGCCTGGACCGCAAAGTGAAGATCAAGGCACAGAAAGGTGAGAAGGGAGAAATTCTGATTCCTTTTACTTCTGAAGAGGATTTGCAGAAGATTACTGATATGCTTGGAAACTAAGAGAACGAATATTGCAATCGCTGTAGCAAAACTCCATCTGGCTTGAAAAAATGCCTTTTGTTATTGCTTCTGCTGGGCTTTTCCGTAGCCTCTTCAGCACAGCAACATTTCAGTTCACTTTCAGATCCGGAACCCTCTTATCTTTCTGAAGATCCTAAGCCAAAAAAGGATTCGCTGACGCCTGACCAAAAAAGGGCGAAGCGGATCGCGATTCAAAGTGCGGTCCTTCCGGGATGGGGTCAGTTCAGCAATAAAAAGTACTGGAAGATCCCGATCATTTATGCCGGGGCCGTAGGTCTGGGGCTGGTTATTGACTACAACCACGGACTTTATAAGGAGTATAAAAAGTCGCTTCTCATTAGGCTTAATAACGATACTACAAGCATAGATCCGCGACCGGATCTTTCTGATAATGCAGTGATAGCTGGCCGGGATGTATATCGCAGAGGCCGGGATTTCGCCATCATCATTTCGGCTGTGGTTTACCTGCTCAATATTGCCGATGCCTATGTGGACGCGCACCTGAGCACCTTTGATGTTTCGGACGATCTGTCGCTTGGACTGGGGCAGCCCCTTCAGCCGAATTTAGGTAATATTGCACCCCCTTCGCAGTTAACTGTGAGCCTCAAAATCAAATTAGGAAAGTGAAGATCATCTTACTCGGATATGGCAAAATGGGCAAAGAAGTGGAACAAGTGGCCCTCGAAAGAAACCATACCATATTGCACCGGATTGATAACGCTGCGCAAACAACAAGTGAAAAGCTCGCGGAAGCTGATGCGGTCATTGAATTTACTACGCCAGATGCGGCCCCCGACAATATCCTGAAATGCATCGAAGCCGGGATACCCGTGGTGGCAGGGACAACCGGCTGGTACGACCGTTTTGACGAGGTAAGCAATGCGTGCAAAAAGAAAAACGCAGCCATGCTCACCGCCACGAATTTCAGCCTGGGCGTAAATATTCTTTTTCGTATTAATGAAGAGTTGGCGGCAATCATGGATCGATATCCAAATTACGAGGCCAGGATCAGGGAGACCCATCATACTCAGAAGCTGGATGCACCAAGTGGAACTGCCGTGACACTGGCCAATGCTATTCTTCAAAATTCAAATACTAAAAAGCGCTGGAAAGGGTTTATGCAAGGCGATAAAGCACAAGCAGAAGGTGCGGTGTTGCCGGTGGTCTCGATCCGGGAAGGAGACGTGAAAGGGATCCATGAGGTGAGCTATCGCTCTGCCATTGATGAATTAGTCATCAGGCACGAAGCCTTCAGCCGGAAAGGATTTGCCCTGGGCGCGGTGCTGGCTGCAGAGTGGCTGATCGGCAAAACCGGGGTATTCACAATGAGAGACGTAATTAGTTAATTTCAGTTTAAAAGATAAATTTCTGCAATGGAAGCAGGTACTATTGTTTACATAATCTTATTGATAATATGGATCGTTCCCTCTGCCATCGGGCTGTGGAAGCTTTTTGAAAAGGCAGGAGAGGCGGGATGGAAAGCCATTGTACCCATCTATAATGCCGTGATTTGGCTGCAACTTATTGGCCGCCCGGTTTGGTGGATCATCATGCTATTTATTCCTGTGGTGGGTCTGCTGGTGCTGGCAGTGATGATCATTGACCTCATCAAATCTTTCGGAAAATTCGGGCTCGGAGCACAATTGGCCGCCATATTCTTCCCCTTTATATACCTGCCCTACCTGGCCTTCTCTGATGCGCGATATTACGGAAAGGGAAGCAAGCTGGAACGTCCGGGCGGCAAACGCTCTGAAGCAAGGGAGTGGGCTGATGCCATCATCTTTGCATTGATCGCTGCCACCGTGATCCGTTGGTTCCTGATAGAAGCATTTACTATTCCTTCATCATCCATGGAAAAGTCTCTGTTGATCGGGGATTTTCTGTTTGTGAGCAAAGTACATTATGGGCCGCGCATCCCGAATACGCCTCTTTCCTTTCCGCTGGTGCATAATACGTTGCCGGTTTTCGGGACCAAATCCTATATTGAATTGCTGCAACTTCCCTATAACCGCTTGCCGGGCTTTCGCGATGTGGAGCGGATGGAAGCCGTGGTCTTTAATTATCCACGCGAAGATGGCCGGCCTGTAGATAAAAAGGACAACTACATCAAGCGATGTGTCGGCATTCCGGGCGATTCACTGAGTATTGTGGACCAGATGATACACATTGACGGAGTAGCGTTGCCGCAGCCGGAAGAATCACAGTTTACTTTTGAGGTGGTGACGGAGCAGCCGATCTTCAATAAGAGGATGCTGCGCAAATATGACATTACAGAATATCAGGCTTTGAACAGCACCAACTATCAAATTAAGATGACAGAAGTCGCGGCTGCAGAGATTGCAGCTATTCCGGTGGTCAAGGATGTCAAGAAGATTGTATTGCCTAAAGGATTCAAGCAGCCTGAGATTTATCCCTTTGAGCCGGAGCTGCAATGGAATATTGACAACTATGGTCCGGTATATCTTCCACGGAAAGGAGATAGAATAGCAATGACCGTTCACAACTATCATGTTTATGAGCGGCCGATAAAAGTGTACGAAGACAATCCGTCTCTGGAACTGCGCGACAGCATCGTCTATCTCAATGGGCAGCCGCTTGAGGAGTATGAGTTTAAGATGGGCTATTACTGGATGATGGGAGATAACCGTCACAACTCCCTGGATTCACGCATGTGGGGCTTTGTGCCGGAGAACCATATCGTTGGCAAACCTCTCTTTATATGGATGTCCTGGGATACTGATGGTGGAGGACTTAGCAAGATCAGGTGGGGCCGGCTCTTCAATTTGATCCACTAGTTAATCAGGCAACCTTAAAACCTGCCGTGAACCTGTATTTCTATCCGAATCAAGAAATTTTTTAAGATTGACCAATTGTAAATTACTTTTCTATATTCGCACATTATTTCATCTCACAAAAAACAAATAAAAATGAAGAAACTGATGCTACCGCTGCTCGTTGGTGGCTTGATGCTGTTTTGCACATCATGTACTATGAGCTTTGTTACGGTTACCAACAATCCGATTGGGTCTAAAGTAGGCGTGGCCAAAGAAAGGGTGCTTTTTAATCCGGACGCTGACTATTCTTATAAGAAGGCGGCAAATAATGGAAACGTTGATAAAATTGGCGCCACTGAATTTCAATACAAGTATTTCATCATTCCTCTCTCGGTCAAAACTTCTGTTTACGGGGAATAACCTTTTCTTAACCACAAAAAAATTGGCTAACAATGAAATCAATAAAAGTAATAATACTCGGACTGATGATAGCAGGATTTACTTCATCTTGCAGTACCACCCTGCCACTTCAGGCTACGAACAATTCCATTGCATCAAAAACAGGTGTTTCTTCTAACACTTGCCTTTTGTCTACGCGCTATTATAATCCTGCTTCAGGAGGAACCATGCCTTCATCATTGAGAATGATCAGCAACGGCCTGTGCTTCAATGGTAACTATGGTATTCGTGAGGCTGCTGAAGATGCAGGAATTTCTCAAGTCGCCACGGTTGACCTGAAGGTGACGAATTATGTATTGTGGCTGAAATGGGAATTAGTTGTAACCGGTGAATAATCATCTTTGTCTAAATTTTAAATGAAAAGAATCATGAAAATGAAAAACATACTATTAGCTATTTTATTTGCAACAGGACTTTCATCTTGTTCTGTGGGCTTACCACTTCAGGTTACTGACAATTCAGTAGGTACAAAAGTGGGCAAAGCAAGTTACTCAGTAATTCTTGGCTTTATCCGTCCTATGGACGCAGATATTGGAATAGCCCAGGCTGCTGAAAATGGCCGCATTGAAAAGGTCGCAACGGTGGACTTTCATATTAAAGCCGGGATTTTTAAAACCACCTATACCACAGTGGTAACTGGCGAGTAATCTTCTTTTTCAATCATTCAAACTAAACCTGGACTGGCATTGCGGTCCGGGTTTTTTTATTTGTCTTCTATTATGAAATTAAAAAGTGTAGCTGCTTTCTTTATGCTCACTGTAATGGCGGCCTGCAGCACTGCAGAAGAGAAGATATTGGGCCTGGCATGTTTCCGCCCGGCCCCTGACGATATACTTACCGCACCGGATTCAAAAAGTTACCGGGAATATATTGCCATAGCAGAGGATATCTTGTATCTCGAAAATGTGCCTTTAACGAGAGTGGTAACAGCTCCCGGCCGGGTTACTTTTATTGCGCTGCCACTTGGCGAAGCAGATTCAGTAATCGCAGCTATTAGAACTCATCCTGCTCTCGCTGCTCACAGGGACGATGAGTGGGGGCAACATTATTTATTAAGATTGACTGAATTTGGGACTTATGCACTGCTACATAAAGGAGAAGGAGGCCAGCCCGTGCTGTTCCTCAACGTTTTTGAACATACTGCCGCTGCTGAAGCCGCATTTGCGGAGAAAACATTTTTTGCACAATATCTTACCTGCAAATAACCACTGATAATCCAACCTGCCAAAGAATGCGGTATAACCTGCTCATCCTGAAACTCCTGTTTACAATTTTATTCATGGCCTGCACTTCCAAAGAAAAAGTAGATCTCATTATTCACGATGCAACCATTTATACGGTAGACAGCGGCTTTTCCCAGGTTTCTGCCTTTGCGGTAAAGGATGGAAGATTTGTGGCTACCGGCCCTGACGAAGAAATCCTTGAGCGATATGAGGCTGACGAAATCCTTGATATGCAGGGCAAATTCATTTATCCGGGACTGATTGACGCACATTGCCATTTCTACTGGTTCGGGATCAATCTCTCTGAACTCGACCTGGTGGGAACAAAGTCATGGGATGACGTGGTACAGCGCGTAAAGCAATATGGCGATGAGAACAGCCAGGGATGGATATTAGGACGCGGGTGGGATCAGAATGACTGGCCGGTAAAAGAATTTCCGGAAAACAGGAAGCTGGACAGCCTCTTTCCTGACCGCCCGGTTTTCATCAGGCGCATTGACGGCCATGCAGCAATCGCGAATACACACGCCCTGAAGCTCGCAGGAATTGATTCCACAACCTCCGTGGATGGTGGTGAGATAGGCATGAGAGATGGTCTCCTCACAGGGATTCTGGTAGATAATGCTATGGAACTGGTGCAGGCAGTGGTACCCCGGGCGTCTGCACAAAGAAATATTGAAGCGCTGACGAGTGCAGAGGAAAGATGCTTTGAGGTTGGCCTCACTTCAGTAGGCGATGCGGGCCTGGATAAAGCAAAGATTGACCTGATAGATTCGCTGCAAAAAAACTCAAAACTCAGGATGCGCATCTATGCAATGCTTACGCCTGATGAACAAAATATTGAGCATTATTATAAAAACGGACCTTATAAAACGGAGCGCCTGAATGTACGCTCCTTTAAGTTTTATGCAGATGGCGCCCTCGGCTCTTATGGTGCGGCACTATTGGAAGGATATGCTGACCAGCCCGGCAAGAACGGCTTCCTTCTGCAAGACCCCGGCTATTATGTGAAGTTCGCGCAGGAGATGAAGGAACTGGGATTCCAGATGAATACACATGCAATTGGAGACCGTGCAAACAAGCTCATTCTTGATATTTATGGAGATGCCCTGGGCGAAGGAAATGACAGGCGCTGGCGTATTGAGCATTGCCAGGTGATCAGTGTGGAGGATTTTCCCAAATTCGGCAAATTCAATATCATCCCATCCGTGCAACCTACGCATGCCACCTCAGATATGTATTGGGCGGCTGACAGGCTTGGCAATGAACGCGTTGAGTATGCTTACGCCTGGCAGGACCTGCAAAAGTCGGCAGGCCTGGTGGCAGGAGGTAGCGATTTCCCGATTGAGGATATCAACCCCTTGTTTGGTTTCTATGCGGCTGTGGCACGAAAAGACAAGGACGGCTTTCCACCCGAAGGATTCCAGCCCGGAAATGCACTGACACGGGAGCAAGCTCTGCGCGCCATGACTATCTGGGCAGCTTATGCCGCATTTGAAGAGACGGAAAAAGGCAGCATTGAAACTGGAAAATTCGCTGATTTCGTGGTTTTTGAGGAAGACCTTATGACGGCTCCTGAAGATTCACTCTGGCAATTGCAGGTGTCTCAAACCTGGCTGGGAGGCGAACAGGTGTTCATCCGTAAGTAGCTGAGGATCTGTTGGTTGTTTTTCGGGTTTTCACCGCTGATAATCCTTTTTTAGCAGTAATTTCATATTGAATGCTTCAGGGCTTCAGGATGCAACTTGTACTTTTGCACCTACATTTTAAAACTCATACACCTATGAAAAAGATTACGATGCTGGCGTTTTTCAGCTTGACAATGATAGCTTTAAATGCGCAACACGGTCCTGTGGTTCCGATTGACAGCATTCAATATGTGAACCCGCAAGACCTTCAGAATGGGGAGGATGATCCTGCCAATTTCCAGTATGGAGACACCGTAACAATTGAAGGCGTGGTAAGCTTTGATCCCGGTTGGTACGGCTTAAGTACGAGCAGAAGTCGCAAATCCACATGGATACAAACTGAGGCCCCTATGCCTTTCGGAGGCATTGAAGTGATGGCTGAACCTTCTGCCTTTCAGGGTTATGACCTTGACCAGTTAATGACCGAGGTAAAGTTTATGGATAATATGGTCCGTGGCCTCACCGTGAAAGTTACCGGGCAGGTGCGCGAGTTTGAAGGTTCAACCCAATTGCACGTAATGCCGGTAGAGTCGGAGATCACCAATCTTACTCCTGTCAACTTACAGCCGGAACTTCTGGAAATTGAAGATTTTATGCAAAATGATGGATCAGGAAATCAAGTAGAGCAAATGGAAACTGCCGAACCCTGGGAAGGAGTATTAGTAGAATTCCGAAACGTGAAAGTAGTGGATATTACGGCAAGCGGTAGCCGCTGGTTCTGGTCTCTCCAGGATTCAAAAGGAAATAGAATTGGCGTCCGAGACGTTTCGGGATGGTTCAGAAATGATAATACGTCTGACAATCCTACACCGGCAGGCTACAATTTCACACCGCCTGTTGAAGGTTCTGAGATCTCCTACGTGCGGGGCATTATTGTGCAGACCGAGAATTTCGGATATCAGATAGGTCCACGCGATACGAATGATATTGGCCCCGTGGTATCACCGCCATTTATTGAATCCGTAACGCGTACGCCCACCGTTCCTTCTGCCACGGATGCAATTGAGGTGACCGGCCGGATTTCTGACGAAAATGACGCAGTCGCTTCCGCAACGCTCCACTATCGTGTGGGTACGACCGGTTCCATTTCCGAAGTGGCAATGGTTGAAATTCAGGACAGTATTTATCGCGCACAGATCCCTGCACAAGCGGATGGGGCCTACATCTATTATTGGGTTAGTTCCGAAGATGCTGACGGAGGAAGTTCCTTTGTGCCGGATTCGCTGCAGACAGGGTATGTAGTGCAGGTATTGGACAACGGCATCCGGTCTATCCGCAATATTCAGCGCACTCCAAGTGGTGGCGGCTCTTCCATTTGGGAGGATGATACGCTGAGAAATATCAACGTGAGAGGAGTAGTAATAGCAACCCTGAATGATCTGGGCCTGACAACAATACAGGATGGAACCACTCCTTTTTCAGGAATTTTCCTGCGTGCAAGGGCCGGAGATGGTATCGTGAATTTACACCGGGGAGATAGCATCCAAATCACTTCAGCAATTGTGACGGAAATATTTAACGTTACGCATCTTGAGAATATAACTTATGAGGTAATCTCTCATGGAAATGAGCTCCCGGCTGCCGTTACCGGCCTTCCCATGGATTCAGTGCGGACTGGTGCAAACGCTTACTCAGAAGCTTATGAAGGAATGCTGGTACAATTTGATAATGTTTTTATTGCCACTAATAATGCAGATTCGCCCAGCTACTTTGGAGAATGGGCTATTGGGGAACAACTCAATACAACTGCTGGCTTACGGGTGGATGACTACAGTACCAGGATCGCTGACAATTTCGCGGAAGACTCCTTAACCCGCAACCAATTTTTACCATATCTGAGAGGCATCATGTACTTCAGTTTCAGTAACTGGAAGATCCTGCCGCGCGACCTGAACGACATTGGGTCTTTCGAACAAAGGGCCGTAATTTCATTTGAGCCGGGTGTGCTCTCTGTGAGCGAAGATACCGGCAGCATCGAACTGGCCATTACGCTGACGAATACGCAATCCGTACCGGTAGAAGTTGAGGTGAATGTCGCCCCCGGGACCACGGCATCTGAAGGAACTGATTTTTCGATCACTCCCAAAACGATCACATTTCCCCCTAATTCTTTTACCTACACCACGTTTACGCTCAGCATTACAGATAACACTACCATGGATCCGAATGACACGATCATTTTGGAATTGGAAAATACTGCGAACATTGCAGACATTGATGTTAAGGAAAAAACGATTATTGTAATAGATGATGAACAAACCGGCTTAAAGGAGCAACCTGCATCATTTGCAGCACGTATTTTCCCAAATCCTGCCAGCTACCATTTCCGGTTGAGCCTTAATTCAGATAGACCCGCATCCTATTTAATTAGTATTCAGGATATAGCAGGGCGCACCATCGAATCCTCAGAAAGGGAAGTAGCAAAAGGTGAGAACAATATAATTTTTAACATCAATGGTTTGCATCAGGGGATTTATTTTCTGCGGATACAAAATGAAAAGGATGTGGAGATGATCACCTTTTCAGTTGTGAAGTAAGAGAAAGTATCTCGTTTACTATATTTTTTACCGGGCAGAAAATATTATCTGTCCGGTTTTTTATTTTATAATTTTATAAAAAAACATACATTGTGAGCAGGCAGAGGTTGTTCTGATTATAAGAAATAAAATTTCCTGAAACTTTGTGTGGAAAAAATCATTGCCAATAGAATAAAGAGTTGCCTACATTAGCAGGCAATCTGGCAGATTCGTAAGGTTGAAAAGTCAACGGTTTTGGCAAAATGGCGCAAGCATTTATCACCAGGGCGTTGGCGTAGTATTTGACTTTTACAGGCGAGAGTGTTTTAAAGATATAAATTTTAATCTCAATATGGAAGCTAAATTTTCACCCAGAGTCAGGGACGTGATCAGCTACAGCAGGGAAGAAGCCATCCGTCTCGGCCACGACTATATAGGAACGGAGCACTTACTCCTCGGCATTTTACGCGAAGGAGAAGGAAAGGCCATCCAAACATTAAAAAGCCTCGATTCCGATTTGATCAGGTTGAAGAAGACCGTGGAAGATACCATTCGCAATACGGCATCTCACAAGAAAGTTACCGGTAATATTCCTTTGACCAAACAAGCGGAAAAAGTACTGAAGGTAACATACCTGGAGGCTAAAATTTTCAAGAGCGATCTGATCGGAACCGAGCACCTCATGCTCTCAATTCTGAGAGATGAAGACAACATAGCAGCCCAGGTGCTGAATCAATACCTGGTGAACTATGAAGCCTTTAAAGAGCAATTGGAAGATATATTCTATTCTCCCAAAGGTGAATATCCTCAGGATCCTGCCGAGGAAGATTTCGAGCGTAGCGATCCCTCAAAAGGGTATGGCCAAAGCCGCAAGAGTTCTGAAGTTAAATCCAAAACACCGGTACTAGACAATTTCGGAAAAGATCTGACGCGTAGTGCTGAAGAAGGCAAACTGGATCCGATTGTAGGAAGAGAGCTGGAAATAGAGCGCGTTTCTCAGATCCTCAGCCGCAGAAAGAAAAACAACCCGGTATTGATCGGGGAACCCGGGGTAGGTAAAACCGCAATTGCTGAAGGTCTGGCCCTGCGCATTACGCAACGAAAGGTGAGCCGGGTGCTTTTCAATAAGCGCATCGTTTCCCTGGATCTGGCCTCATTGGTGGCTGGAACAAAGTACCGGGGACAGTTTGAAGAACGGATGAAAGCGGTAATGAATGAACTGGAGAAAAATCCTAACGTGATCCTCTTTATTGATGAGTTACATACCATCATTGGAGCGGGCGGAGCATCAGGGTCTCTGGACGCATCCAATATGTTCAAACCTGCTTTGTCGCGCGGAGATATTCAGTGCATCGGAGCCACTACGCTAGACGAATACCGCCAGTATATTGAAAAGGATGGCGCTCTGGAACGAAGATTCCAGCCGGTAATGATAAATCCCACCACTCCCGAACAAACCGTGGAGATACTCACCAATATCAAAGAAAGATATGAAGATCACCACTCAGTGAATTATGACGACAAGGCGATTGAGGCATGCGTCAAACTGAGCGAACGTTATATCAGCGACCGGTATTTGCCGGACAAAGCCATAGATGTATTGGATGAAGCCGGTGCAAGGGTCCATATTACCAATATTCACGTTCCGCAGGATATCCTTGATCTTGAAAAGAAGATTGAAGACATTAAGGATGAGAAAAATAAAGTGGTAAAAAGCCAGCAGTATGAGGAAGCTGCCAAGCTGCGCGACAGGGAAAAGCAACTTCTGGAGCAGCTTGAAATCGAAAAGTATAAATGGGAAGAGGAAACCAAGAAGCAGCGCTATAGTGTGACGGAAGAGGATATTGCTGAAGTTGTGGCAATGGTTACCGGCATCCCAACAAAACGGATAGCACAGAGTGAAGGCATCAGGCTCCTGAACATGGAGCAGGAACTTCAGGGTAAGGTTATTGGCCAGGTAGAGGCAATAAAAAAACTGACCAAGGCCATTCAAAGAACCAGAGCCGGATTGAAAGATCCGAACCGTCCGATCGGAAGCTTTATTTTCCTGGGGCCTACCGGGGTGGGAAAAACGGAAATGGCGAAAGTTCTCAGCCGTTATTTGTTTGACACTGATGATGCGCTCATCAGAATTGATATGAGCGAGTATATGGAGAAATTCGCGGTAAGCCGGCTGGTTGGTGCCCCTCCGGGATATATTGGCTATGAAGAAGGCGGACAGCTTACTGAAAAGGTGCGCAGAAAACCTTACTCAGTGATCCTGCTGGATGAAATAGAAAAGGCGCATCCGGATGTATATAACATCCTGCTCCAGATCATGGATGAAGGCTTTATCACAGACAGCCTGGGCCGCAGGGTAGACTTCAGAAATACTATTATCATAATGACCAGCAACATTGGCAGCCGCCAGTTGAAGGACTTTGGTAAAGGTGTTGGTTTTTCCACTACAGCCATTAAAGAAGGAATTGATGAGTATACGAAAGGCGTTATTGAAACTGCGCTGAAGCGTACCTTCTCTCCAGAGTTCCTTAACCGGATTGATGATGTAATTGTGTTTAACAGCCTTGATAAGGAGGCCATCCATGAGATCATTAACCTTCAGCTCGACTTGTTGTACAATCGCATCAACCAGATGAATTACAAAATTGAGTTGACGCCCAAGGCTAAGGCTTTCCTGGCTGACCGGGGGTTTGATCCCAAATACGGTGCGAGGCCCCTCAAGCGCGTTATCCAGAAATATCTGGAAGATGCCATTGCCGAAGAAATCTTAAAATCCAAGATAAAGGAGGGCGATGTGATCAAAGTGGACTTGCCCAAGGATAGTGAGGAACTGGAGATAAAGATCCAGGCCGCTAAAAATACCGAAGCCGAGGAAAGCGGCAAAAAGAAAGGTGGAAAGTGATGCACTGAATGAGTAAATAATAAATAGCAAAGGCCGTTTCAGACATTAAGTCGAGACGGCCTTTTGCATTAATTTTAAACTGTAATTATTTTAATGTTAAAATTTAGTTTCTATTTTAATAAATCAATAATTAGAATTAAAATATTTTTCTTGTCCTGTACCTGATGTGTGGTAAGCATTGATTGCCTATAAGAGTTATTGATCCTTTTTTTTCCTGAGTCGAATTTCCTGTATCTTATTCTTTCGTTTGGCTTCGCGATCCAGGATGCGGTCTCTGCGGTTGGTGAAATAGTCTGCCGTACGCACTGCATAGTCGGCAGGCTCAATCCGATCGCCATATCTGCGGGCGTAAACCTGTGTGAATTCTGCCCCAAAGAAAAGGATCAGGCAGGCATAAGAGATCCAGATCAGAATTACGATGACAGAGCCTGCCGCACCATAGGCTGATCCGGGATCGGCCTCGCTGAAATAGAGACCTAAGGCAAATTTGCCGGCTACAAACAGCACGGAAGTCACAACGGCTCCCGTCCAGACATCCCGCCATTTTATTTTCACGTCTGGCAATACTTTAAATATCAAGGCAAAAAGGATGGTGATGATGCCGAGGGAGATTATAAGATCAATGAACCTGAAAAAATAAATAGTCCATCCCGGAAGCTGGCTTACGATCCAATTGCTCAGCGCGGAGAGGGCAGCAGAAACAATAAGAGAGATCAGGAGGAGAAATGCAATGACCATGACCATTCCAAAGGAAAATGCACGGTCGCGCAGCAGGCCGAGGAATGCACGCTTGGGCTGGGATTTTACGCCCCAAATTTCATTCAGTGATTTCTGTAAGTGAAAGAAAACACCTGTTGCGCCAAAGATCAGCGTACCAATGCCAATGATGGTGGCAGTAACCGTTCGCTCGCTCATGCTTGCTTCTGCGATCATTGTTTCGGTTTGCTTTGCGGCTTCGGAACCTACTATATCGCTCACTTGTCCGGCAATCTCTCCTTTTATGGCATCAGGCCCGAATATCGTCCCCGCTACAGCAATGATGATAACCAGCAGCGCAGGAAGTGATAGAATTGCATAATAGGCCACCACGGCACTCAGCCTGAAAGGTTCATCCTCGTTCCATTCAATATAAGTTTCTTTCAGCAGGCTCCATAAATGGCTGATGTGAAATCTTCCTAAAGCCATATTTCTTCTTTTATTCAACAGCTATAATGATTTTTCCTGGTGAAAGTTTTGATTAGCTCTGCCTGAAAAGTGAATGTTCACCCTGATTTTTTCAGAAGAACAATTATCTTTGCACCTCTTTTTTCAGGTAGTAAACTACCGGATGAAGGATTTGGTCCCATAGCTCAACCGGATAGAGCAACTGCCTTCTAAGCAGTAGGTTTCAGGTTCGAGTCCTGATGGGATCACGAAGGTGAGATCATCAGACGAGAAGTTTATCCCGGTTTTTTGTCGGGAAGTCCTGATGGGATCACTGAATTGCCCAGGTGGTGAAATTGGTATACACGCCATCTTGAGGGGGTGGTGGCCTCTGGTCGTGCGGGTTCGAGTCCCGCCCTGGGCACGCTTTTTAATTAAACCCGTTATGAATCGAATATTCGCAACGGGTTTTTTTTATGTGGAGGTGGGGTACAATGCGCTTCAAAGTCTTTCATTATCATTACAGGTTTATCTTTTAAACCAAAGGAATAGCACTAATCCTTATTATTTCTGGATAAAGCCTTTGCTGGTGCGAGTTTAACGGAATAATCTGGAATGCCAATGGAAGATTATGCAGTGTAACTCGTACCTTTAACCGCCATGATCAGGAAGTACAAACATTAGAGATGCAGCAGTGCGAAAGAGAATCAACGTATCAAACTGGCAATACCGTAACTGGTACCTTTACCGATTATGATGAACTGATTGAACGATTAGGGCTGAATGGCACGTTGTACGTTACAGAAAATTATCATTTGAAAGAGCACAACATGTACGGATCTTCTCGGCTTGGCGCTTACAAGCACGACAGCCTTACGCTGAAGTGGTTCCACTATAAAGGTATATTTGACGCAGAAGAAGGAACGCTTACAGACATTACTTATTTGGATTCAGGAACAACGGTTACCGATACCACTCATTTCAGGCGCTGTAGGGGTCAAAGACTGTATGAATTGACCAATCTTTGGGGAACGTACTCGTAGTGGTCACAGACAGAAAATTGCCTCAGGATACCAGTGGGAATGAAAGGATTGACTATTATCTGGCAGATGTGGTAAGTGCGCAAGACTACTACCCGTTTGGGATAAAATGTATTCACTTGCTTTTACAGCGTGACTACTTGCTTTAAAGATGAAACGGTGATCATTCTTCAATACCACCTTAAGCCAATCCTTCAAATAGCCGGTATTGTTGGTAATGATCTTTGAAAATCCGAGAGAAGCACAGATGAAGGCAGAGGTTAATTCAGCTACAAGCTCCTCCTGGGCATATGTTTATTATTTTAATATCAAAAAAAAAGGGAAAGCCCTTCCGGAACTTTCCCTTCTTAATTTGAATTAATTAGCCGGTTTCCCTTATTTCACCTTTATCTGCTTAGTGGCAGTTTTTTCCTTGTCTTTGGGAATTGCAATATTCAAAATGCCACCTTCATAAGAAGCATCAATACTGTCTGCTTTTATGTCATCAGGCAAGGTGAACATCCGGTAGAAAGAACCATAATGCGATTCCACCACATGATGCTTTTTATTTTCCTGACGAACGAACTTCCGCTCTCCGCTGATGACCAGGGAATTTTGCTGCACCTCAACATTAAACTCCTCTTTCTTCAGACCGGGTACAGAAACAGCAATCTCATATTGATCTTCGGTCTCTGATACATCAACCTGGGGACGGAAATTGCCATCCTTGGTTTTTACTGCATCTTCAAAAAACCTGTCCAGCATAGTGCTGAAAGATCCGGGGATCGCGTCCATTTCATTAAATCTAACAAGTGCCATAATAACCTCCTGTTTTTATTGGTTTAAGTTACGTTTATCAAATTGAATAAAATCATTGATAAACCCACTTAATCAAATAATTTGCAAACACTAAATTGGAGCAACCAGAGGCTAAATTTTGTCAGTACAAAAGATTTATTGGCAGAAATCCTGAAAAAAATTCACTGACAGCACTGACGCTTTTGCAAAAATCAAAGGCTATAGGTGACAGAATGAAGGAAACGCCCCCGGGACTTTTAGTCCGGGATGAGGTGGAAATGATATTCCAACGTGAGGCTGACGTAGGAAAATTGCCAGGTTGCATTGTCCATTTGCCTTTTGTCATAATAATATGGTTCGGGATGGTAACGGTAGAGCATCCAGTCGTGGTTGTAGTTGGCCATAAACGTAAAACGGTCGGCTATCCTGTACCCAATGCCTGGCCTTGCTGAAAAATACATCTCGCGCCCTGTCCCGGCATCAGTACCCTGAAAGCTGCCACCTGCACCGCCTAAAGTAATAAACAACCCCGGGGCACTTTTAAAGTAATGGTTATAGGCCAGTGTACCGGTAATCATAAAGAAACCCGCAGGCACATCCCATTGCTTTTTCAATAAAACCCCACGGTAGGAAAGCCCGGCAGTAACCGCTTTAATTGGCGAAAGCGAAATATGAAAGCCATACATTTTAACTTTATAATTATCCATAAAGTCCGATTTGGAGAACGACCGCTCTCGCCATTCCCATTCGGGAGGGGAGGAGCCAATCAGATATTCTCCACTGAACTCCCGGTTTACTTGTGCTGAAATTCCAGCTACTTTAAAATCAATCCCTGCATTTAAATAAATGATCCGCTTCTTCACGGTGTCCGCTTGCGTTTGCCCTGCTAGTGTGCCGGCCATGCATAAAATTAATCCTAAAATAATGAGTGTTCGCATCTTCTATTTCAATTTAAGATCCCAGGTAGTGGTATCGCTGACCGTCCTTGCACCAAATAGCCCAATTCCACCACTGATGGTGGACACCACTTCACTCACCTCAGAAAAGGGATCTTGCCCGGAGTATTTCGCACTGGCCAGGGATTCTATGAAATCCGCAGTGGTTTTTGGATAATTTATCGTGTAAGCGATTAGCTGTACCTCATGGGCTTGTGAAGAGAAATAATACAGCACCTCATTCTCGTGCCTTTCCTGGATTGAATCGCGCAAAATACTTTCAACATCATAATTGCTTAGGCTAAATGAAACATCGTTAAAATTTACTACTTCAAAATTGTCCCCTATTCCTGCAGGATTATCAAAGAAATATTTAATCCTTATTGTACCGCTAATATAACCAGAAGGATCCTCGTAATCAATGCTCACCACATCATGGGTTACCGAAGTAACCGGGACCTGGGCCGGGACATAAGTTTCACCACTTACCAGCCTGCCGCCCTGCATCACTTCCAAACGGTAGCTTTTACCAATCTCAATAGTTACACCAGTGTCTGTAAAGTAATAAGTATCTCCACCATCGGGCAACTGCTCAACCCCTTTTACCAAATACATTGGATGAGCAGTGGTGCCTTCAAATAAGGTAACTACTGCATCATTTAAAAAAACAACCGAACCCTGCAATTCGTCTGGTGTGTCCAACCCCTTGCTCTCCATGATATTGGCCTGGGGCGGTTTCCCTGGCTCCAGCATGCAATACACTACAATTTTTTCATCATAGTCCTCATAAGGAATCTCGATGGTTTCCTGGCAGGCATAAAAAAACAGAGTTGAAATAAAGAAACAAATATTAAGAATTCTCATTTTTCTAAAATTTAAAATTATAACTGATAGAAGGGATCATTGGAAAAAGGGAAACTTGCCGGGCATAGGTTCTTGTGAGGTTGTTGTTCGGGTTTTTTTCTTTAACCGGATAAATAAAATAAGCATTCCTTCGGCTGTATAAATTATATATATCCAGACGCCATTCTGAATCCCACTTGCTGTCAGGGACGGTATATTTAAGCCCAACATCCAGGCGGTTGTACGCCCTAAGCCGTTGGTTGTTCCTTCCTTCATAGTGATTAAAAGATCCACCCGGATAGGCATTCATCCACCACGAATTATTATCCTGCCAACCATTTACAGGCAATGTGTAGCTTCCTTTTGGAAAAGTAACCCAATGCCCGCTTCCATAAACAAAGACTGCAGAGAAGCTCCACTTTTTAGAGAAATTATAAAATGCCACTACAGATAGATCATGCCTTCGGTCATACTTGGCCGGAAACGTAAGCCCCCGGTTCACATCAGGGAATTTCCGCTCGGACCATGCCAGCGTATAGCCTACCCAGCCATTGAGCCGCCCCTCCCGCCTCCTGAAAAAGAACTCACCGCCATAACTCCAACCTTTCCCAAAGATAAATTCCTCATCAATATTATCATTGAAGAATACATTCGCACCAGGCCTGTATTCTATTTGGTTTCGCATATCCTTATAATAAAGCTCTACACTTGCTTCGTATTTATTGTCAAAGAAATTCTGAAAATACCCAACGGCCGCCTGTTGTGCAATTTGCGGTTTTACAATATCGCTGCTGGGCACCCACAAATCAAGCGGAATGGAAATGGAGGAACTGCTCACCAGGTGCAGGTACTGGTTCATCACCGTATAGCTAGCCTTTAAGGAGGAATTGGCCGAAAGGCTGTACTTTCCCGTTACCCGCGGCTCCACGCTCCAATAATTGGTGCTTTTATAATTAAACCAAGGAATTCGCACACCCAGGCTTATAGCCAAATCATCAGAAATTATAATTTCATCATTAACATAAACTGCCGATTCGTTTACATTCTTAACCTGATCAGGCGGGAACAGGATCCCAAGTTCCTCCTCAATTTCTTCCTTACTGCCTTTGATGGCCTGTGGAATAAACCGGTGCAGGGAGAAATTAAAACCAAAAGTTAATTTGTTCCGGGTATTTGGAAAATAATCAAAATCTGATTTAAGGGTGATGTCCCGGATGCCGGAAAAAAGTCCCACGTTAATTGAATCAAATTCTGAATTGACCCGAAAACCGTAATCATTATAAATTAGAGAGGTGTTTGAAAAGAGCTTTTGAGTAAAAATATGGTTCCAGCGCAGGGTGCCGGTATTGTTGCCCCAGTCCACCTGATAGCGTAGTTTGAAATCATCATCTGTTAATTTAGTAAAGAAAATATCCTTTCCATGATACCCGCTAAGGTAGATGCGGTCTTTATCAGAAAATTTATAATTAACCTTTCCATTTACATCATAAAAATAATAGGCACCATCCTCTCCCTTCGGTAAAAATGGCCGCACCACGGCATCAGCATAGGTGCGCCTGCCACTCACCATGAAGGATGATTTATCTTTAACGATCGGCCCTTCAGCCGTAATGCGCGATGCAATCAGGCCAATGCCTCCCTCCGCATGGTATTCCTTCAAGTTGCCCTCCTTCATGCTCATGTCCAGGATGGAAGAGAGCCTGCCACCATACCTGGCCGGAAACCCTCCTTTAATGAGGGTGATGTTCCGCAGCGCATCCGGGTTGAAAATGCTGAAGAAACCAAAGAGGTGAAACGGATTGTAAACCACAGCTTCATCAAGCATGATCATGTTCTGGTCGGGGCCGCCACCGCGCACGTAAAAGCCAGCCGATCCTTCATTGCCGCTTTGTACGCCCGGCAGTAACTGCAATGTTTTCAGCACGTCTTTCTCCCCACCAATTGTAGGCATTTCCTTTACGGTTTCCACGCTCACCTCGATAGTGCTCATTTTTGGTGCCTCTACATTTTCCCGCGACTTTTTATCCGTTACAACCGCTGCTTTCAGCATAGTGGCCTGCGGAATGAGAGAAATATTGAGCGTGCGGTTGCGATCCAGGATTATCCGCTTCGCCAGGCTTTCATAGCCCACATAGCTGACCACCATATCCAGCGTGTCGGCCGGCAATGTAATAGAGTAATAACCATAGGCATTGGCGGCAGCACCTGTCTCCTGGCGGGGCAGATAAACGGTTGAACCAATCAGCGCTTCGCCACTGGTGGAATCTTTAATGTATCCGCTAAGCGTGTATTTCTGGGCATTCCCATTAAAAGGTAGGAGGCAAAACAGGAGCAGTAAACTCCCCGCAAATAGTTTCATAGGATATGGTGGAAAGAGCGACAAAGGTAATATACAGCCTTAGGCAAAAATTACTTTTCTGAGCGACCTCATGGCGTCCTCATTGCCAACGGCCAATCGCCAACAGCTAACAGTCGATAGCCAATTCCGGCTTTAGCGTCTTTACCTTTGCACCATGTTATTAACTGCCTCTGAACTGGCGGTCATTTTTGCTGACCGCATTCTATTCGATGATGTTTCTTTTACAGTAAACGCTCGTGAACGCATTGGTCTTGTGGGCCGCAACGGTGCGGGGAAATCCACGCTACTCAAGATCATGGCCGGTGAGCATGTGCCGGACGTGGGAGAGGTGGTATTACCACGTGGGAGGAAGATCGGATACCTGCCTCAGCAGATGGTACATCAGGAAGGAAAGACCGTTTATGAGGAAGCGCTTTCGGCTTTTGCTGAGTTAAAAGCACTTGAAAAAACCATTGATGCGCTGGCGGATGAAGTGGCCCACCGGCAGGATCACGAATCGGCTGAATACCTGGAGTTGCTGAACAAACAGCATGAAGCCAACGAGCGCTACACCATGCTTGGCGGGCACGGCATTGAAGGTGAAACGGAAAAAGTGCTGACGGGGCTTGGATTTGAGCGCAGTGATTTTGACGCTCCCACAAGCACCTTCAGCGGTGGATGGCGGATGCGGATAGAGCTGGCCAAGATCCTGCTCCGGCAGCCTGACGTCATTCTTCTGGATGAACCGACCAACCACTTAGACCTTGAGTCCATCCAATGGCTTGAGGAATTCCTGAAATCGTATGTCGGAGCCGTATTCCTCGTGTCGCACGACAGGGCATTCCTGGATAATCTCACCAACCGCACTATTGAGATCAGCAACGGCAGCGTTTTCGACTATCCTTCCAACTATAGCCGCTACATGGAATTACGGCAGGAACGCAGGGAACAACTGCAATCTTCTTATGAAAACCAGCAGAAACAGATAAAACAATCCGAGAAATTCATTGAGCGATTCCGGGCCAAGAATACAAAGGCCACGCTGGTTCAGAGCCGGATAAAGCAACTGGATAAAATTGAGCGCATTACGCTAGATGAAGAGGATACTTCTTCTATAAAGTTCCGTTTTCCGGATGCGCCACGATCCGGGCTCGTGGTGGTGGACGTAAAAGACCTGAGCAAACGATATGATGATAACCTTGTGCTGGACCACGTTTCAATGGAGATACACAGAGGGGAAAAGGTGGCGTTTGTAGGAAAAAATGGCGAAGGGAAATCCACCATGTCGCGAATCATCGGAGGCCGCGAAAATTTTGAGGGCACTATGAAACCTGGCCACAATGTGTCGCTCGGATTCTATGCCCAGGACGAAGCCGACCGCCTGCCCCAGGACCTGACTGCATTCCAGGTAATTGACAATGCAGCGACCGGAGAAATGCGCCTGAAAGTCCGCAGCTTGCTGGGAGCATTTCTCTTCAGCGGTGAGGATGTGGACAAGAAAGTGAAGGTGCTGAGTGGAGGCGAACGCTCCCGCCTGGCATTGGCGCGCCTGCTACTGCAACCGGTTAACCTCCTTATCCTGGACGAACCTACCAACCACCTCGACATGCGTAGCAAGGATGTGCTGAAGCAGGCGCTACAGAACTATACCGGTACTCTCATCCTCGTTTCCCACGACCGTGATTTCCTGAAAGGGCTGACGCAAAAGGTGGTGGAGTTCAAGGATCAGAAAACCCGCGAATTTCCGGGTGATGTGTATGAATTCCTGCGCAAAAAGAAGCTGGAAACCCTGGATGAGCTTGGCCGGCAGGCGGATGAAAAAAAGGCCGCTGCCCCTGTAAATGAGCCGGTTGACAACAAAGCCCGCTACGAGGCAAAAAAAGAGTTGGACCGCGAACAGCGCAAATGGCGCAAACAGGTACAAGACCTGGAAAAGGAAGTGGCAAAACTGGAAAAATCCATCGCCAGCCACGAAGCCGACATGGCCGATCCCGCCAAGTTCAAGACCATGAGCCACGATACTTTTACACAGTACGATAAGCTGAAAGCCCGCCTGGAAGCCGCCATGAATGAATGGACCGAAGCGCAGGAAGAATTCGAGAAATTTGAAGAGAAGAAACGGGAAGTGTGAAAATGCGTAAAGATTTAAGATTCAATGATCACGTTAAAAAAGAGAAGCTTCTAAATATCTACTTTTGACATCCGAACGAAACAATAGTAGCCGTGGAGGTGAATAAGAATTTCATTACTGAACTTGAGATCAGAAACTTCAAATCCATAAAGGAGATGAAGCTGCGGTGCAAACGGATCAACCTTTTTATTGGGCGGCCTAATGTGGGGAAGTCAAATATTCTTGAGGCGCTGGCTTTGTTCTCTGCGCCATATCTGCTAAATGAACCTGTTTATCTTGGGGATTTAGTACGCTTTAATGACAATCGAAACTTTTTCTATTGGCACATCTTCACTCACTCAATTACCTGAAATATCTGAATGGTTAAAAGCGATAGAGCAGCGTTACAGCGCCCCATTCCAACAATTGAAAGAGTGGATTTAATTGGTGGCTAAGCATCCATAGCTAAAGCGCATTTGGAGGGAAGTGCTTAAATGCGGATATTGCAGTCACAAACCAAATTTAAATGACGATGAGCAAAAGATTAAACCTTCTGAAATTGATCGTATTAATCATATTTCTCGGATTTATAGCGGTAAATTCAGATGCGCAAGTATTAATATCAAACGTAGAGAAAATACCGGAATTGCAGGGTGGAGTTACCTACGTGGTAATGAACGATCCAGACTCGGAAATTGCCAAAGAATATAAAAGGATTTACAGGAAATACTGGACTTTTACGAGGCTTGATTTTATTTGTAAGGAGGATATGAGTAAGGTATTTGGCAGGAACGTTACATTTCTTACGTTCCGCTGGGAGCTGGACTCCTATCGCAGGGGTTCTTATGTTTACCTGTACCTTTCGCTTTGGTATCCACGGGACAGGTTCTTTATGCGAAATAAAAAATTTTCAGAGAAAGACATCAGGCCGGTGGCCAGAATACAAATGTTCCCTGATCATAACCTTGTAGATGCACAATACGAACTCTTCCGGCAAGATGCTGATCTGGGTGGCCGTGTGCGAAACTGGGATAAGGGTTATTTAAAAAACTATATTCAACAAATAAACCAGGGATTTACTGCTAAAAAGGAAATAACATTAAAAGATAAAATAATTAATAAAGAAAAGCTAAAAGTACTAAGGAATGAAAAGCTCTATATTCCGGATTATGTGCTTATTAAGTTTAATGAATTCACTGACAGCGAATCGGATAAGCTAACGGCAGGGGAATTAATGAAGGACTATGTTTATGATTATGAAATTGTTTCTATAAAAGAACTTAATGACCGGATACTAAAAGATACGAATCCTTTTTATTATCTTATGTATACCAAAAGCCAGTTTCAAAAGACATTAAGTATTATTAATTCTGCTACCGGTGAGGTAATGTATTCTGAACATGCAGGTTCCGGTCGCAATCTCAAGGCAAAGGATATAAGAAATATGGCTAAGAATATATAAGGTATTTTCTGTTTTGTGTTATTTTAATAATTAGCACCTCTGTTTAATAAAATGAATTGGCGGAAATAATATTCAGATTCAGAGAATTCGATTTGCAGCAGAATGCGGAGGTCTTCCCGCTGGGGACGGATACGATGCTGCTGGGCGCCTGGGTGCAACCCCTTGAGGCGCGCTCCATCCTGGATGTGGGAACCGGCACCGGAGCGCTGGCATTAATGATGGCGCAGAAAACCACTGTCAATATCGCAGCCATTGACGTTAGCGAAAAGGCGGCAGAGCTGGCCCGGCTGAATGTGAAGCAAAGCAAATGGCCCTCGCAAATTGCTGTATCGCAAATATCATTGCAGGAATTTGCCAAAACAAACCACAATCATTTTGACCTCATCATCAGCAATCCACCTTACTTCCGCAATTCGCTGAAGCCACAGAAGCTGCATCGTGCCACGGCCCGCCACGATGATCGGCTTCCGTTGTGCGATCTGCTGCACTTTAGTCTTTTACTGCTTTCAGCCAAAGGCCGAATCTGCCTGGTGCTACCCACTACAGAAGCCGTCCATTTTATCGGTCTTGCAGAAGTATCTCCCCTTCACCTCCTAAAAAAGGCACTCGTAAAGCCGACCACTTCGCATCCTCCCAATCGAATGCTCCTGGAATTCAGCAAAGACCCGCAGGCAGTTGCGGAAGAAATGATCGTTATCCGCGAAGGCAATCCTGCGCATTATACCGGACAATATATTGAGATGACAAAGGCGTTTCATTTTCCGGGCGCATTGGGTCCGGCAGAGTGAGAATCTGGATAGCGCTTGTCTTTTCGGGATTTTAATATTTAGTGGATATCACTGCGTAATTCTTTTAAAGCACTTTCACTTGAACTTTAAAGCGTCTTTCCTGGATCACCAACGTCAAATCAATTACTTTCGAGTTGATTGAAATAACCAAAATATCTCGCTTTATTTGTTGACATATTTTTATTAATCATAGTAAAATAGTCGGCTACAACCTGACTTATTATGATATCAAACATCATTGAGCTGGAGCGAAGGTAAAATTTAGCCATTTGCTCACCTCGGAAGGTGTCCGTTTTATTGGCCTGGCGGAAGCATCTGCGGGAAAAGAGACCAATAAATTATTTCTCCACGATACAACCTTCTTTCAAATCTTTTACTTTACTTTACTTTGCAACACAAAGTACTTTTATGATCACTTTAAATCAGGAAGCATATTGCCTATACGCTTCGGCAGAGGTAAAAAGCTTATTGGAACATGCCCCCGGGATTTGTATCACTTTCCGGAATCACCAGATTGCGATCGGTTGCTTGGCGTTGAAAACGCTGCAACTTCCCAACACCTTATACGGGGAATGCAAAGCAGCGATAACAGTTCGTTCTGCTGGACTTGAATGACGCTTTTAAAACGCTAAAAAAATTTGCCACATCACTTTGTAGCTCAAAGTACTTTCAGATAATTTGACTATGAATACAACAAATAACAACGCTTTCGTATGTCAACATTAAAACTTAAAAATAAACAATCTTTCCGGGAAAAGCTATCTTGGAAAATTGCTTACGGATTACGTCCGCTATACCTGTACATGAGGAGAAACAGAAAACCTTGGAATGTCACGGTTGAATCATTGAGCAAAATGCCTGAAGGTACCTTGGGCAGGGATGTAGGCATTTTCCTGAAACGGCATAACCTGGAAGTGATTCCAATGGCAGAGTTTCATGATGTTTACCATGTCTTATTTAATTATGGAACTACAATAAAAGATGAAGCCTGTATCCAGTTTGTTCCGTTGGGAAACGGAAGGTGGTCTCTTCCTTATGTTGCCTGCACGTTTGTTTCCGCGGCTTTTTACCCAGAATACTGGAAAGATTTCTACCGGGCATTTTGCACGGGCAAAAACGCTAACAAATTTCATGACTGGGATTTTCAGGAATTATTGGGTGCTGAAACTGAAAAAATACGGAGGATGATATTTGAGAAAGAATAAACCTGAAATTCCTTATCCGTCCCGTCCCAACCCTCCAAGAGTTTTGATACTCTTGGAGGGTTAATCATCAGTAAATTATTCCGGAGGTAGAGGTATGATTGTAATTGACCTGCTGTAGCGTTGAGAAACGAAGAAAAAGGACGATACTGCCGCCCCGCATTTCTTTAAAGGAAATGTGACGGTGGTGCGGTAGCTTCAACTTTTGTGAATGGATGAAACAATTATTGCAATCACCGTAGGCGGGACGCCTGGGGATAGTTCACACTCGCCAGAGGCGAGCGAGAGCGGGGAGCGGGGAACTCTCGATTTACAACCGCTGTGGCGAAACCATCTGGAAAGGAGAAAATGAAGGCTGGGACGGAACAGTTGCTCATGTAGGTCCGATTTGTTATCGGACAATTCCACGACAGCGGAATATCAGGGCCGGGTAGGAGAGCGGAGTCATCCAGCCATGGTAGCCCGTTGCCGGGCTTGTCCCAATGCAATTGGGACCTACATTAATTCGGCTTTCCAGCCGGATAAGTCCGGCCACGGGCCAACTCTCGATCTACAACCGCTGTGGCGAAACCATCTGGAAAGGAGAAAATGAAGGCTGGAATGGCACTTCAGGCGGAGCAATGGTAC
>JBBDIG010000008.1 GCA_040880525.1 Bacteroidia bacterium | reverse complement strand
AAATAAAAGCCCCTGGCGACACACGTTGCCAGGGGCTTTTTGCTATTAGAAGAAAATTCAGGGTTTCTAAATGAGGGTAATTCCAATGGCAGGATTGGAATTTCTTACAAGGGGTCCAACTTGAATGGGAGATTCTCAGGTAAATAGAAGCTGAAAAAGCACACTTTTGAAGATATACCTCGATGATTGCTAAATACGGAATAAAAAATTGGATAAATACAAAAAATATATTCTCTTAAAATTAAGTTTAAATTATTTAAATATCCATATATTAAAATAAAATATTAAAAATGATTATAAGCTGAATGATGGTAGAAAGCAAAAAAGCTATCCCATGAAATTGGAGGGTAATATACCCACAGTAGCTTTTAATATACTGTTGATCATTCATTTACGGAAAAATATCTCTGGATTCGCGAAGCCTTTTGTTCGGTTTTGATAAGCTATTAAACACAAAAAAATAAATTGTGATGCACCCTATCTGGTAATAAAATCTTTTAACTAAATTTCCAGCCGTTTGAAAACAATAAATTCAATGCAATGAAAACACTTCGACTTTTTAAAATTGCGTTTGCAGTACTGATATTTGGCTTTTCGGGGCTAGATCTGTCAGCACAAACGTTCACTTTCACAAATGCGGGAGCCATTGGCAATGCCGGGCCCACGCAATCACAGGTAGACGTAGAGTATGCAAGTACTACTCTTGATGGTAAAGTAACGGTTAGCGGAGGTATTCAGAGATGGGTAGTGCCTTTTACTGCACTTTACAAAATTGAAGCATATGGAGCCCAGGGTTCAAATGCTTCAACTACGACAGGCGGTCTTGGCGCCTATATAAGTGGTGAGTTTATGTTAACTCAGGGAGATACGTTAAGTATATTAGTAGGACAAAATGCACCCAATACTCCTGCACGTGTGAATTTGTCCAGTTCCGGTGGAGGAGGGACTTTTATCACTAAGTTTCCTCATAATACCAATGCTTCAATCTTGGTAATAGCCGGTGGAGGTGGCGGAACAGGAAATGAAAGACCCTATACTGCAAATGCCTCAATGTTTACCAGTGGAAACACCGGCTCACATGGAACAGGTGGAACAAATGGAGATGGCGGTCTCACCGCAACCACTGCAGCCGGAGGCGGAGGTGGTTTCTTTACGGATGGTGATGGAACCGCTGGTGGAGATGCTTATGTCAATGGGGGAGCAGGCGGACCTGTCAACACGACTTACTCCGTAAATGGCGGTGGTTTTGGTGGCGGTGGAAGTGTAACAGGAGGCGGGAATTCCCGCTATGCTGGCGGTGGAGGATATAGTGGTGGCTCTGGTTCTACAAGCCAGGCTGGTGCTACAACCGGACTTTGGGGTGGCGGAGGCGGCTCCTATAATAATGGTACGAATCAAGTTAATGATACCAGCATTAGAATGGGGCATGGAATGGCAGTGATTACAATTCTTTCCAGCGGAGCTCCGTACGATGCAGGAGTTCTTTCAGTTGACTCTCCTAATGTTTACTGTGCCGGATCACATAACGTGGTAGCAAGTATTCAAAACTTTGGAACGGAAATACTTGACAGTGTAACTGTAAACTGGAGCGTAGATGGTATCGCCCAAACTTCGGTTAAATACATAGGAACCCTTGATACAACAGGAGGAACAGGTTCTGTTACAGCGCAGGTGAATTTAGGCAGTTTTAGCTTTACATCAGCCTCGTATGAGCTGCTTGTCTGGACTTCCATGCCTAACGGCAACCCGGACACCGTTAATACAAATGATACCACCCCGGCTACAAAGCAGGCAAATTTGCCTCCACCTACAGGGCTATCAGTAAAAGCTGCTAGCGACACAACGGCCACTATAGGATGGATAGGAGGAGGTTCTACTAACACATGGGTTTATTCGAATTTATTTTTTGGAACTGCTCCTTCAGGTTCAGGAAGTGCCACTTCGGTGGATAGTGCCAACCTAACCGGTTTGACACGGGCCACTACCTATGATTTTTATGTAAGAGAAGTTTGCCCAACAGGAGATACTTCTATTTGGGCTGGCCCATTAACTTATCAGACGCCATGTTCGAATCCACTTAACGGAACATATACTGTAAACCCCAATCAGGCGGTTTCCAACAGCAACTTCGTGAGCCTGGCAGATGCCTTATATGCCCTGAATGAATGTGGTATTTCCGGTGCTGTTACTATTAATGTTGAACCGAACTCAGGCCCCTATTTGAGCGGAGGGCAACTGACGGCTATACCGGGTGCCTCAGCTACCAATACTATAACCTTTAATGGTAATGGAAATGAGATCAATGAAGGAGCGGAGACCTATTTCCTCGCACTTGATGGTGTATCGTATTTAACGATAAACGACTTCCGTTTTATCAATACTAATCCCACAGTTCCGATGTTTGGGATCATGATAAGGGGAGGTTCGCATCATATAAATATTACGGATAACCTGATTGATATGGGGATGGGCTATACCTCCTCATTATCTGCAGCCATAGCCGTATCTAGCTCCACGACTTCTGCTACCACTGCCGGGAATAACGGCCAGTATATTACCATCACAGGAAATGAACTGGTTGGGGCTTACTACGGCATTACCTTGATCGGACAGTCTTCGTATGCTGATAATTATGGACATGTTATTTCCAATAATATTATCCGTGATTACTATATATATGGTGTTTTTATGGTAAATGCTGATACAATCATTGTGGAAGAGAACAATTTCAGCCGTAACATCCGTACTACCCTTTCTACCTTTTATGGGGTTTATGTGTCCTCTGGCCGGAACATTAAGATCCATAGCAATGAAATACATAGTTCAGGAGTGGGATCTTATACGGCTTATACGATTTATATCACCACATCGGTGAACAGTTCAGGATATGAGACTGAGATTGTAAACAACCTCATACATAATATCCCGACTTCAGGTACGCACTATGGCATGTATCTGTTGGGCACAAGGGATTACGTGAAGATTTATCATAATACGATAGATATAGAATCAAGCAACAGTACCGGGAACAAGCGGGCGATTTTTGCCAGCACCTCGCCTGATAATCATGAGCTAAAGAACAATATCCTGAGTATAAGAGGAAGTGGGACAGGCATAAAGTATTGTATCTATATTTCCACGACTTCCACCTCATTTAGCTCAAACTATAATGTTCTGTATAATGGTGCAACAGCGGGGACGAACCATACAGGATATTGGACAGCTAACCGTAGCACCTTATCAGATTGGCAATCCAATTCGAGCCAGGATGCAAATTCAAAGGATGATAATCCACATTTTGCGAATCCTGCCGGACTTATTATTACACCTCTGAACGTGGCCATAGATAATATGGGAACACCTGTTGGCGTAACGACCGATATTCTCGATTCGTCCCGGTCCTCCACGGCACCTGATGTGGGCGGAATTGAGTTTACCGGCATATCGGGAGATATAGCCTTGATGAGTGCAGAATTGACCCGTACCGGTAAGTGTTACAACCCGAACGACACAGTGGAATTTGTAATATCAAATGTATTTGGGTCAACTGCAGATTTTTCTACCAATCCCCTGACTCTTGTCTGGGAGGTTTCCGGGCCTGTGAATTCAAGTGATACGCTGGTAATCAACAGTGGGACCCTAGCAGCCAATGCAAGCATGGTAGTAACTGATACCAACGTGCTCATGACCGTTCCTGGCATGTATTATCTGACTGCTCATATATTGTCAAATTCTGTAAACCCAAGTGCATTTAATGACACTTTGGTGGCTCCATTTGAATATACGGTTGAACCCATATTGGTAGTGAATCCTAAGATGACAACGATGACAAGTTATTCGGATTCACTTCTCATTGCAGCTATTTCTCCATTTATTACCGCAGGTAATGTCCTAACCACTTCATTGACCTCAAATAATAATTCTGGTGGTAATTATTTTGATATTACAGTTGATAACGCAATTTTATTAAAGGGCTTCGAGGTAAATAATTCATCTACCACTACTGCGACATATCAAATTTATTACAGGCAGGGAACTTATGTAGGAAATAATGGAAATTCAAGTGGATGGACCTCATTGGGAACTTATAATGTACCCAGTGCCGGAGTAAATAATCCCACTGAAATTGAGCTGACCAATTCGCTCTTGCTGGTTCCTGATACCTATGCGCTGTACATCGTGGCGACTTCAGGATCGCACTATTACATTAACGGAACTGCAGTGGGCGCGGTATGGGCAAGCAATGCCGATTTAACGATTTATGAAGGATTAGGAACTGATCTTAACCCGTTCTCGACAGTGGCATTCTCGCCTCGGAATTTCAGCGGATCGATACTCTATGGCCCTCCTGCACAGACTGTATCGGGATTGACATGGTCCGAAGGAAGTACTGTGATTGATTCTACACAGAGTATTTACGTAGGGCCATATACCAATCACGGTACTTACAAGTACATCGCCACCTACAATACTGTTTGCGGCACGTATACAGATACGGCCACGGTAATTATGCCTCCGCGTATAGATGTTTCGGTAGAATTACCATTGCCAGCACAAGCCTGTGAGTCAACAAGCCTTCCAGTCATGGTTAAGCTGACCAATTCTTCTCTGATAGAGGATATTGATTTCGATATTGATACAGCCAGGCTTGTGGTATCTGTAACCGGTGCAGTCAATCAAACCTTTAACCTTGAGTTGACGGATAACAGCCTGAACAATAACTTGCCACTTGAGATGGGCAATAGCGTGATGGTATCAATGGGCAATTTAAATTTCAATACTGTTGGTTCCTATTATATCGCTGCTTCTGTGCAGGTGACTGGCGATGGCAATTCAGCCAATGATATAATGCTGGATACTGTGGTAGTGAAGCCAACTCCTGTAATAAATGCAGGGGTTGACCAACTAGCTTGCCTCGGAGCTACTGTGAACTTAAATGGCTCAGCAAGCAATGGAACCGGGTTCTCATATCAATGGACCCCGTCAGCAGGTTTAAGCAATGCAGGAATTGCTGCCCCTTCATTTACAGCTATGTCAAATGAAAAATACTTCCTGATGGTTACAAACGCAGAAGGTTGTTCTTCGGAGGATTCTACCACGGTGAACGTAAGTGATATAGCAGCTAATGCAGGGGCTGACTTCCAGGTATGTACAGGTTCACCGACAGTTATTGGAATAAATAATGGAGGCAGCGGAGGATTTGGTACGTTATCATATTCCTGGTCTCCAGGTTCCATGCTGTCAGATTCTACCCTGGAAAGGCCGATGGCCACCGTACCATCCACTACAATCTTTACGCTTACTGTAACCGATAGCATTGGCTGTACAGCTACCGACCAATTGCTGGTCGAAGGTTTATCCGTTCCTTCACCTATTGTAAGTGGTGTGAATAGCGTATGTTCCGGCCTGCGTGAAACCTACCGCACTCCTTTTAATTCCGGTACGACCTATCAGTGGCAAGTTACAGGAGGGACAGTAATAGGCTCATCAACTGCTGACACGCTTGTTGTGGAATGGGGATCAGCCGGGAATTCCTCCGTAAAAGTGACGCAGACGATTACAGCCGGGGGATGTTTTGCTACCACGCCAGATTATAGCGTGACAGTGAACGCCTCTGCTGCTACCACAGTGATACCGACCACGCCCACCACAGTTTGCCAGGGTTCCGCAGCTACACTGGTGACCATACCTGCTACAGGGGTAAGCTATCAGTGGCGAAGGAATGGCGTTAACATAAGTGGTGCTACTTCCAATACATTGAATGCAAGCCAGACTGGCGAGTATAAGCTCGTGGCAACCACCAACTTCGGATGTATTGACAGCAGTGCTGCTGTATCGGTAGTAGTCAATCCTACTCCTGCAGCTTCCATTACCGCCTCCGGCAGCACTACCCTGTGCGATGGCCAGACGGTAAACTTGAATGCCAGCACAGGAATCGGACTCACCTACCAATGGTTGAGGAATAATTCTTCAATTCAAAGTGCTACATCGGCCAGTTATTCAGCAGGCACATCAGGTGATTATGCTGTCCGGATTACTGACTCCAATAATTGCCAGGCAACTTCGGCTGTGGAGACGGTTACTGTAAATCCATTGCCATCGGCTTCTATTTCAGCATCCGGTGCAACAACATTCTGCCAGGGCGGCAACGTGATGCTTTCGGCTTTTGCAGGCGCGGGTTACACCTATCAGTGGAGGCAAAATGGAAGTAACATTTCCAGTGCAACTTCATCTACCTATAATGCTACGTCAAGCGGCACCTATAGTGTGGAAGTAAATACTGCCCAGGGATGCGAGGCCATTTCCAACAATATTGCTGTAACTGTTAATGCACTGCCCTCTGCTACGGCTTCGGCCGGTAGCGCCACTACTTTTTGTGAAGGCGGCAGCGTTAATATCAGTGCCAATACTGGTACAGGTTTGAGTTATCTGTGGATGCGGGATGGAAACACCATTTCCGGTGCTACATCATCTTCTTACAGTGCTGGCCAGAGTGGGAACTACACGGTGAGAGTGACAAATGCGAGTGGATGTGAGAATGTTTCTTCTGCGGTTTCAGTTACCGTGAACCCCATGCCGTTTGTTGCTATTGCGTCTGTCGGATCCACCACCATTTGCGAGGGAGACCAGGCAAACCTAATTGCGATAGCCTCCGGTGCTTCTAATTACCAATGGTTGCGAAATGGCAGCGACATTAGCGGAGCTACATCCACTAGTTATTCTGCTACGGATAATGGCACGTATAGTTTAAGGGTAACAACCAGCCAGGGATGTTCAGAAGTTTCTAACACTGTAGGAGTTACAAGGAATGTTCTTCCTGATTCCGCGATCACAACATCAGGGCCTCTGTCATTTTGTCCGGGAGGCAGCGTTACGCTTTCTGCTTCGGCTACAGCCGGTGTATCACATCAGTGGCAAAGGAATTCATCTAATATCACGGGTGGAACGGCTTCTACATTCGTTGCCTCCTCTTCAGGTGATTACAGGATGATCATAACCAACAATACCACAGGTTGTGTAAATATGTCTGCTGTCAGGAGTATCACTGTACTTGATATTCCAGAAGCTTCTTTCACGGCCATGAATACTTGTCTGGGAGACTCTGTGAGCTTTAACAACAACAGCGCAGCCGCAGGAACCTTGAGTTACAATTGGACATTCGGTGACGGAAATACTTCAACGGCTGAAAATCCAATGCACTTATATGCTGCTGCGGGTACTTACCAAGTCTCGCTGTTGGTTTCTTCGGCTGATGGCTGCATGGATTCTATCGCTGAAATGGTGGAAGTGTATCCGCAACCTGTAGCAAGCTTCGTAGCTAATGATGTTTGCGATGGGGAGTCTGTCAACTTTAGCAATAACAGCTCTATTCCTAATGGAAGCATTGCATCGTACAGTTGGAATTTTGGAGATAACAGCACAAGTATTTCCTCAAATCCGGTTCATACGTATGCTGGTACAGGCACTTATGCAGTAACACTCACGGTAACTTCGCTCAGAGGATGTGAAGTTCAAACTACAGATTCCATAACTATTTCTCCAAGACCTGTGGCAGACTTTACGGCTGCTAATGAATGCAGCGGTAAACTGATTAATTTTATGAACAACAGTTCATCCGCAGGTGGAGGCATGACGTATAACTGGATGTTTGGAGATGGAAATGCATCTATAGATGAGAATCCCTCGCACATGTACGATGAGCCTGGAATTTACCAGGTGATCCTGTATACTTACTCTAATAAGGGTTGTATGGCCGCAGACACAATGCAGGTGCAGGTTTATGCACTTCCGGAAGCAGACTTCAGTGCCACGGCAGTATGCGAGGATGAACCCACTGTGTTTA
>JBBDIG010000007.1 GCA_040880525.1 Bacteroidia bacterium | reverse complement strand
ACCGGCCTCAGCTTTACCGACAGCGACCTGCCGGAAGACCTGCCTGCCTTCTGCTATCAGGTCATCGCCCACCGCTCCGACAGCCTCGCCCGCAGCAAATCCATCGTAGTTTGCACCCGCCAGGCCCCCAAACTGTGGATACCCAACGCCTTCTCGCCCGGCCAGGCAGACGGCATCAACGACAGCTTCGGCCCCGCTGGCGCCTGGATCAAGTCCTACTCCATGCGAATCTTCAACCGCTGGGGAGAACTCATCTACACCACCGAATCCTCCCAACCCTGGAATGGCGCAAACGCTCCGTCTGGCGTCTACCTCTATCGCATCACCGTGAATGGTTTTGATGGTGAGGTGCTGAGGGAGGTGGGGACTGTGACGGTGGTGGAGTAGGGATTGGGTTGCCGGATATTACCTGGATGCCCTTTCAATTAGAGCTCCAGGTGATCTTTCCAATTTTATTGTTGCCGGCTACCCAGGCGATTTTGCCATCCTTTGAAAAATCAATTGCGTAGAAGCTTTCAGCGCTTAATTCTTTCCAGCTTTGTCCGCCATTTCCTGAATAAGAAATTCCGGGCGTACCTACCGCGATCAATTCCCTGCCATTACCTCCCGGAATATATTTGACGCAGGAACGGTATCCGGGTTCGCTTCCATCTGCCACAAGTTTCCATGTGCGACCACCATCCTGCGTGATGGCTTTGTTTCGGGCATTTTCCTGTTGTGCTTCCCAGTTGCCGCCAAAGATTATCCCGTTATTTTCATCGTAGAAATCTGTGCTGAAAATCCCGGTCATTTTTCCGCCTTGTGCGATGGGCGTTTCGTACACCGCCCATGTTTGTCCCTTATCTGGCGTATGAAATATCCGCGCTTTAGCACCTCCCGTAACAACCCAGGCATGGGAGCCGGAAAGTGCTATGTTGGAATTGCTGGCGGCAAAAGCCGCTTCTCCTTCTGCTGTGGCGGGCAACTGGCTGCAAGGTAGTTTTCGCCAGGTTTCACCTCCGTCATTTGTAATGAGAATGGAGAGACAGCCATCAGTAGGATCGCCCATTGCGATGCCTTCCTGGTCGTTCCAGAATTTCATGGAGTTGTAAAACGCATCCGGATGGTTTTCGCGGTAAACGGTGCGCCAGGTATTTCCTTTGTCTCCGGACTTATAAACAATTGCGGGCGAGCCAATGCAAAGCATGAAAACGGCATCTGCGGTTACGGCTACTGAGCGGAAGTGCGGTGCAATGGAATCTCCCGGGATGCTGTCAATCTGCCACGATCTTCCGCCATTTTCCGTATATCCATAGACCCCGTTCGATCCGGCAAACCAGATCGTCCGTTCATCCACCACCTGAAGTGCCCGCACGCTGCTTGGAACCGGAAAAGTATCAATGGAGCTAATGATGCGGTTTATGGAGTTTTCGGATCGGGGCCGGTGCGTACAGGTGATAAAAACCACGCTGGCGAGACAAAGCATTAACATTTTCATGGTCAAAATTTAAATAAAAACTATGGTTGCAATTATTCAAATATCAGCTTTTGGGAAACCAGGATGAATCCCGGCCTTTTTTATTTTTCCGCAGTGTATTTTAAGGGAGAAAGATCAAAGGATTCGTTGGTTACAGATACGAACTCATCACCACCACCAGTAGTGCCGGCCGTGTTCCAGATTTAGTTTTTCGAATAATTTTTCTATCTCCTCCCGGGCAGGTTTTGGCGGGTAAACGGCCACCAGTATTTGTGGGTTAAGGATTTGCTTTAACCGGCCAATGCCGGTTTTGGTGATGACGCTGAACGGGACTCGGTGTTTAATCAGGTTTCGCTGGATCAACTGATTTTTCCGGCCTTCGCCTAAAATGAGCAAAGGCCTTTCAGGATCATAGTCCAATTTAAGAAACCATTTTGCCTTCAGCCTGAAGAAAGCTTCCTGGCTGTAAAAGTGTGATGTGCGGGAGGTGCGGTCAGGATGTTCGCGCCAAAGATGGGTAATGGCAGGAATTCCAACTACAGGGAGTTTATGCCGGTACCAACGAAATATGAGATCATAATCTTCAGGATAATGAAGCCCGTGAAAGGCTCCGGTTTGCTGCAAATCCCTGCGTGAAATAAGCCAGTTGGGCGAGGCGATCACACATTCGCGGAAAACGCACTGCCAGTGGTCGGCAAGATCCACCCGGTGGTTCAGCCACTGTGCATACTTTATGTAACCATCGCTGACAAGGCCGCTGCCGGAAAAGTATTGCACATGGCCTGTCACCACGGCTCCGGGATTCTGTTCAACTGCCTGGAGCATGATGCGGAGCTTTTCTGGCGGCATCAGGTCATCGGCATCCATTCGGGTAATGAAGGATCCGATGCTTTTCTGCCACGCCAGGTTCAGAGCCGGGATGATGCCCGAGCCGGAGTTCTGAAACCACCGCACCCTGGGGTTGCAGCTTTGAAAAGCCGAAAGAATTTCACGGCTGTCGTCATCGCTTCCATCATCAATGGCAATTAATTCCCAGTGCTTCCATGTCTGCCCCGCAATGGAATCCAGTGTCTCCTGTAAATATTTCCCGGCATTTTTCACCGGCATCAGGATGGAGATCAGGGGCGCTGGTGGCATTTATCAAATATTTAAAAGCCCGGTAACTTTTATGCAATGGAAACGGAAATTATTGTAAAACCCCACATTTTAAAAAATCCCCTTTCTATTGCATTTGCTTTAAATATTTAAATAATTCACTATCAGTAGAAATAATTAAATTGGTTTCCTTATCAAAAGTCGTGTTAAAGGTTTCCATTGATTTTAAAAAGCTGTAGAGTTCACGGGCGCTTGCACTCTGATTGTAGGCGCTGGCGTAAATGTTGGCAGCTTTTGCATCAGCCTGGCCCATGATTGTTTGTGCTTCTTTAAATGCTTCAGACTGGATAGTTTTCAGTTCCCGTTCCTTTTCGCCATTAATGCGCGAAGCCTCGCCCTGGCCTTCTGACCGGAATTTCTCGGCTATGCGGTATCGCTCGCTTTTCATTCGTTCATACACCTGCATTTGCACTTCTTCCACATAATTCATGCGCTTAAAATGAAAATCCAGGATGCGGATGCCAAGATCAGCCGCTTCAGCATTGGCTGCTTCCTGAATCATATTCTGAATTTTCTGGCGGCCCACCGAAATATCGGGCAGGCTATCCTCGATGATTTCACTGATGGCCCCGGCTTCCAGCGGCTCCCTGTTGCTCGACCGGACAGCTTCTTCCAGATAATGATTGGCGATGAAGTCCCGCGTTTCTCCGTCAAGTATATCATCCAGCCGTGATTGTGCGCCCCGCTCATTCGTCAGGCGCTTAAAGAACTGAAGAGGATCCACAATTTGCCAGCGGGCATAACTATCCACAAAAATGAACTTTTTGTCTTTTGTAGGCACCTGGTTCGGGTCCCCGTCCCATTCTAAAAATCGCTTGTCAAAATAATTTACTTTTTGAATAAAGGGAATTTTAACCTGTACTCCCGGTGAAGTAATGGCTTCGCCTACGGGTCTGCCAAACTGAGTAATCACGGCCTGCTCCTCTTCATTTACAACATAAAACGTTTGCATCGCCAGGATAAAAATGACGAGGGCTATGACGGCTCCAAAAATTATTTTCTTCGTATTCATTTCGATTGGTTTAAAAATTTAATTCTTAATTTTAATTATTCAACTGAATTTAATGTTTTTCCCTTCATCTGCATTTGCAAAAGCGGAAACACATTTTCGCCATCCTCATCCAGGATGATGCGGTTGCCGAGTTTAGGCAGGGCCTCCGCCAGGGTTTCCAGGTAGATCCTTCGTTTGGTAACCTCCGGAGCTTTCATATATTCAGCATACAGATCGTTGAACCGGGCCACTTCGCCCTGTGCGTTATTTACGCGTTCCGTGGCATAGCCTTCCGCTTTTTGAATCGTTTCTTCCGCTTGTCCGCTTGCCTTTGGAATTACTTTATTGTATTCGGATTTTGCCTGGTTTATCAGCGTTTCCTTTTCCTGCTGGGCCTGGTTTACGGCATTGAATGCATTTTTAACCGGTTCAGGCGGGTTCACATCCTGCAATACAACCTGCTCTATTTTCAGGCCCAGCATGTATTCATCGCAGAGGGTTTGCATCAGTATCTGTACCTCTGCCGATACTTCTGTACGGCCCACGGTCAATACCTCGTTCACGGTGCGGTCTCCCACGATTTGCCGCATGGAAGCTTCAGAAATATCATGCAGCGTACTTTCAGGATTCCGTACCTTAAAGAGGTATTGATAAGGATCGCTGATTCGGTACTGCACCACCCATTCCACATCTGCCAGGTTCAGGTCGCCCGTCAGCATCAGGGATTCGTCCCGGCTGCCTTCCCGCGTATAGGAGGAACGAACATCTGCGCCTGTTGTCCTGAATCCGAACTCCTGCTTTTGCTGGCGTTCTACTGCCACCTTTTGTACATCTTCAATAAAGGGAAGCTTGAAATTCAGCCCTGATTCTACGGTGCGGTCAAATGCTCCGAAACGAGTTATCACGCCTACTTCTTCAGGCTCTACCTGGAAAATGGTGCTGAACAGGAGCACCAGTATAAGGATGATGGTGATAGCAGGTTTCAGGTACTTGCGCACCAGCCTGTTCACATCCTCCCGGTCATAATTTGAAAATTGTTGGTCTGCCATTAGATTGGTTATTTTAATTTAAATGGATGAATTTCGGGGATGAAGGTACGGAAACCCATACTTCTCAATTCTGCGGATATTGTCTTTCCAAATATCCTCAGTCCCCAGAAGGCAAGAATTGCCACCGAAAAATTAGCATTTTAGCTCAGCAATTTCTGAAGCCGGGTGGCGTACGGCAATGGCCTTGCCGGATGTTGTTAGATGCAGGTTTTCCGCCAATAAAAGCATTCGCTGACAGTTTGGCGCAAAGGGTAATTGGCAATGGGCAATGGCGAATCTCCATTACGGGGTTCAATATAATCGCTGATTGCTTTTGGCTATTTTTCTTGCATTCCTTTGGAATTTCTGAAAAACCTCGCCTGGACGTCAGGTTTATAGAAACACCAATTACAAAACCCCGGACAAACCCCAAAAGGGTGTAATAATATTCTGGCAAAGCTTTTTTTACACGATCATTAAAATTGTCGAATTATCTTCCCTCAGTTGAATTATTTTATTATTAATATTATTAAAGAAAATATTTTTGTTAAATTTAAAAATAAGTGAAATTTTACACTGCTGAACAAGAATTTAAACAATGAAGATTGACTAAAAATCCGATCTCAAAAATTAATTTCCGCGGTAAGTATTTTAAAGCATAATTTTGAGTAATCATTTAAAATAACAAATCATGTTAACCGAAGAACAAATTCAATGGATTGTAGAAAAGCTAAATGTGAAGATCAACCTGCCTGTGATCGGTGAAAAGCTGGAAGCCAGGATCCTGGATTTTGCAGTACGAAAGGTCATGGACCTCCTTGAGAAGGAACTGCCAAAGGAATTGCTTGCCGCCCTGCAGGATTCTGCTGAAGGTTTTGAGCCGGGACGGGAAGCAGATTTCACTGCGCTTAAGAATAATCTGACCCGCTTCATCAATAAGAAGATCAACATTCCGCTGCTGGGCGAGGAGAAGGAAGAGGAGATCTTTTCGCAACTGGTCGAGATCCTGATTGAGGCTATGAAGAAGAATAAGAAAGTGGGTCAGGAGTAGCGCCTTTTGAACCTCTGCCACCACAGGCAGGAAAAGAAAATGACAGGCGCAAAATCGGTGATATTTATCGCGATTAGTTGTGTTTTAGCAAATTGAAAAAGACGGGAGCAGGGGTGCAACATTCCCCGTTGTTCCCGGCTTTATTATGGCATAACCGACCGCCACACAACCTGATTTTGATTTTTTTATGTACAATATTCTGTTAACTGTTTGTCTGTTAATTTCATTTTCAATGGCTTATGCGCAATCCGGTGACAAGGTGGAGTTGACGGGTACTGTAGTGGATGCGGAAGGAAGTCCAATAATGTATGCATCGGCAGCGCTGTTTAACAGCAGCGATTCATCTATGGCCGGTGGTGCCGCTACTGACGGGCAAGGTCTGTTTTTGATCGAGGCGCGCCCCGGTTCCTATTATCTGCGCGTGAGTTTTGTTTCATATCAAACAGAAATTATCTCCGATATTCTCATTGAGAGTTCGGCAAAGGATCTGGGAAGGATCACGTTGCGGCAAAGCTCAGTGGTGCTGAAAGCTGCTGAGATCACTGAGGAGCGGAGCCAAATGGAGCTGAAGCTGGATAAACGGGTTTTTAATGTGGGCACCGACCTCAGCAACCAGGGTTCAAATGCGGTTGAGATCCTGGAGAATGTACCCTCTGTTTCTACGGATATTGACGGGAACGTGAGCCTGCGTGGGAGCCAGAACGTACGCATCCTCATTGACGGAAAGCCCTCGGGCCTGGCCAGCGTGGATGCCCTGCGGCAATTGCAGGGAAATATGATTGAAAGCATCGAAGTCATCACCAATCCTTCAGCACGCTATGAGGCGGAAGGCGAAGTGGGCATTATTAATATTATCCTTAAAAAGGAAAAACGAAATGGCTTTAACGGCAGCTTTGAGGCATTTACCGGATGGCCTCACAATCATGGTATTGGCGGCAACCTGAACTACCGCAGAAAATGGGTGAATGTATTTTCAAATTATAGCCTCAACTATCGCAGTGCGCCCGGCCAGGGAAGTTCAATTCAGCAATTTATGCTGCCGGATACCAGCTTTTCTTATGAGCGTTTGCGTGAGCATACCCGCTCTGAGCGTTCCAATAATTTGCAACTGGGAACGGATTTTTTCCTGAACGAGCACAACACTCTTACGCTTTCGGGCCTCTATAGCTACGGCACCGGAACAAACCGGTCGCAAGTAATCTACCGCGATTTTAATCAGGAAGGCGGCCTGGTTCAAACCGTTACGCGGGAGGATGAGGAACTGGAAACAGAAAACGAAATTGAGGTGTCGCTGGGATACCGCAAAACATTCAAAAAGAAGGACCAGTTATTCACAGCCGATTTTAAATGGATATCAGATGATGATACCGAATTGTCTGACATTGTGGAAACGACCGATCTTGGAGGACCCCCGCTCAACCAGCGGTCAAGCAATGAAGAGGATGAACAGAACTGGCTGTTCCAGACAGATTATATCCATCCCTTTAGCGAGGACGGGAAATTGGAGATGGGGGCAAGAAGTACCATGCGCAGAATCCTGAACGACTATACCGTAGAACAACAGGAGGCGTCTGGCGACTGGCTCATTTTGCCGCAATTCGATGATGAATTCACTTATGAAGAAAACATTTTTGCAGGCTATTTAATGGCGGGAAATAAAATAAAGGATTTTTCTTACCAGGCAGGCATCCGGGCAGAATATTCAGATATTACCACGGAGCTGGTTGAAACACAGATCAGCAATCCACGCAATTATCTCGACTGGTTTCCGAGCCTGCATTTTTCTTATGAAATGAAAAAGGAGAATACACTGCAACTGAGCTACAGCCGCAGGCTCAGCCGTCCGCACTTCAGGAACCTTTTGCCCTTCTTTTCTTTCAGCGATCCCCGTAATTTCCGTTCCGGCAACCCCGACCTTGATCCGGAATACACGCACTCCATTGAGTTGGGCCACCTTAAATATTTTAAGAATGGTTCAATCCTCTCAACGATTTATTACCGGCATCGCACAGGCGTAATAGAGCGCATCCAGTTGCCTGACACTACCGGGTTCGTTACCATGTTCCCGGTAAACCTGTCTACGCAAAATGCTTACGGACTTGAGTTTAATGGCAATTATGATATTCGGAAATGGTGGAAAATAACCGCTAATTTTAATTTTTACCGCGCCATCACGGAAGGTTCCTATCAGGGAGAACTTCTTGGAAGCGACACCTATACATGGTCAGCCAGGGGTTCTTCAAAAATCAAAATAAAGCAACGGGTGGATTTGCAAACCACATTTTTCTACCGCGCACCGCGCATCACCACGCAGGGCAGACGGAAGTCTCTGTATATGGTTGATGCAGGTGCTTCCACTGAAGTGCTCAAAGGAAAAGGAACGCTCACCCTGAGTTGCCGCGATCTCCTGAACAGCCGCAAGTGGCGCAGCATTACTGAAACTGCGGACTATTATGCAGAATCAGAATTCCAGTGGCGTGCCCGCCAGGTGCTTCTGAGTTTTAGCTACAGGATCAATCAAAATAAGAAAAACGCCCCACGGCAGGAAGGCGATGGAGGAGAAGGTGAAGGGTTTTAATTGGCGATTGGCATTTAGTAACTGGCAATCTGTCTTTAACCCGGATAAATCAACAAGAATTGATCTGTTTATATTCTTGGATAATCAAAGTGTTCTGAGGCAAAAGCATGAAAAACCCATTCATTTTGAGTGTTGTTTCTGGCTAATCCTGCTTGCACAAGGAAATGGAATAATATGAGTTATATCTAATGAATTGTTTAGTTCAATAGAAATCCTTAACTACTATTTATTTTTTAATGAAAGAAAGAATCCCATAGTGGTGTTTAAAATTTAGCGGTTTTAATTTTAGAATTCAAATGGAAATGGCAACAACGAGCGCAGGGATGGAAACTTCCATATAGTTTTACCACTGCCTGTAAGATACACAGGAATGGGCTGCCGTTGCCGGTGTTCATATTCAAAAATGCTTTGCCGGCAATCTCCGCAGGGAGAGACCGGGATTTCTTCAGAATGATAATCCGCGGCATGAATAGCAATGGCTGAGATTACCTGGCCGGGACATTTTGCGGCAGCAGCATAAACCGCCACCCGCTCCGCACAAAGTCCGCTGGGATAGGCCGCATTTTCCTGGTTGCTGCCCGGTATAATCTCACCGCTGGCAACCCTTACAGCCGCTCCCACCCGGAAATGAGAATAAGGCGCATAAGCCGTAGTTGCGGCCCTTTTGCTCTCATGGATCAATTCCCGGATTTCTGCAGGCAGATCCTCTATGTTGTCATAAATAAATAACTCTGTAGTCCGCGTTAGTTTTTTCATAATTGAATTGCGATCGGGTTTGCAAACTTAGGCAGGGGCAGGCGATATAAGCGTAATAGTTTACCGTTCATAGCCACATTTCAGGCATTTAATTATAAAAGCTTTTTTACTTTAGTTTTTTAATATTAAAATAAACTTATTGCGTTTTTAAAATAAATTTAAAAGGTTAATTTTTTCAACATTCGTTCCTGCCTGTTGTTTTTAAATTTTAACCAAAAACAATCAGTTATGGCTAAAGATCATGGACCTCAGATTAAGGACGACAAGCGATATGAAGCTTTGCGAAGAGAAGGCGAAAGCAAGGAAAAGGCTGCACGTATTGCCAATACTTCAGGCAAAAAAGCAGGGCAGAAGGGTGGCAAGAGCAGCTCTTATGAGGATTGGACAAAGGAGGAGTTGTACGAAAAAGCAAAGGAAGTGGGAATTGAAGGCCGCTCCGATATGAGCAAGAGCGACCTGATCCATAAACTTCGCAATCATTGATGGCTGAATTCATAAGGGCTGCTTCGCTTAAATTCGCAGCCAAAACTACGGCAGTTTGAAGAAGACTCAATCCACCTACCTGATAGGAATAGCCGGAGGCAGTGCTTCGGGAAAAACATACTTGTTGCAGCAATTACGGGAGCGTTTCCCTGAAACCGATCTTGGTATTATATCTCAGGACGATTACTACCGCCCCCTGCAAGAGCAACCTAAGGATGAGAAAAATGAAGTGAATTTTGATCTTCCTGAAGGCATTGACGTGCAAAAATTCCGGAATGACCTGCAGGCGCTGCATCAGGGAAAAACCATAACCGTTCAGGAATACACCTTTAATAATCCTGAAGCCCGGCCGGTGGCCAAAGTGCTTCAGCCCGCACCGGTAATTGTGGTGGAGGGGCTGTTTATCTTTTATTTTCCTGAAATAATGCGGCAGCTCGATCTGAAAGTATTCCTGGATGCGCGCGAAGACATCAGGCTCAGCAGGCGGCTGAGGCGCGACATGACGGAGCGGGGAATTCCCGAAGAAACCGTCATGTATCAATGGGATTATCACGTAGTGCCGGCTTATCGGAGATACCTTCTGCCGTATCGTGAAGAATGCGATTTAATTGTTACGAATAACCATACGGTGGAAAAGGGGTTGGAGCTACTCCGCCATCACATAAAAGCTATATGCAATGGCGAATAAGTTTGCTGTCATTGGGTTGGGTCTGTTTGGGCAAACCATAGCGAGGACGCTTGCTGCCAGGGGAGCAGAGGTGCTTGCGATTGATGCAGACATGGAGAAGGTGGACCTGATAAGTGAGGACGTGAGCTATGCCGTGGCAATGGACGCCACCGATCCGAAAGCCATGAAAGCCCACAATGTCCAGGATATGGATGCCGTAGTGGTGGCCATCGGCAGCGATTTCGAAGCAACCCTGCTTTGCACAGTGCTCCTGCTGGAAATGAAGGTAAAGCGCATCATTACACGATCATCCAATGATACGCAACTCAAGATATTGCAGCGCATGGGCGTCCAGGAGATCTTTTCACCGGAGGATGAGGTAGGAATGCTGGTGGCCAACCGGCTGCTCAATCCTGATATTGTTACGTTCCTTTCATTGCCAGACGAATATGAGATAGCAGAAATTACGGCTCCAAAGGCAGTCATCAGTAAAACGGTGGCAGAGGCCGGCCTGAGGAAACGGTTTAACCTGAACCTGATCACCATCCAGCGATCTTACGAGGAAATAGAAGGTGAGGAAGTCACTGCCAAATCCCACCTGATAGGAGTGCCCAAAGCCGATACCGTAATTTTCGCGAATGATACGCTGATACTAATGGGAAAGCGCAATCATATCCGAAAGTTCCTTGAAGCCTATTCATAGCCAGCCCTACCACATCTTTTCCAGGTCTTCCGGTTTATAGGTGTGGTTGCGCACTTTGAAGTTGGTTTTTTCCGGCTTTTTCAACTGCAGCGGATCCTTGTTGAATAGGCGGGCCATCAGCGATAAAGGGAACAGTATCAGGTAAAAGATAATGCTGAGGAGTATCCGTGAATTGACGTAACCCAGTGCCAGTGCCAGTTTTTCCCAACCCAATACGATGAGCCTGGCAACAGCAGGTGAGATAAGCGAAACCAACCCCAATGTTGTGGCAATGATTACAAGCCAGGGTATGTTGTCGTCCTCTTCCGGGGAATATCCCCAAATCAGATAGGCCACAAGCAATCCTGTAACGATGACAAGGATGGTGGAATAAATGCGGGTTTTATCTTTATGTTCCAAATTCAAAAGCTATAAAGTAAAGTTGCGGCAAATATGTGGGTATAATTTAGAACTTTGACGTCCTTTTATTTTCAAGCTCCTTCCCAATGAAAGATACATATAAGGCCAAGGGCCTCCGGAAAAAACTTGCAAAGTCGCTCTCAAAAAAGGGAATTGAGGATTTCCGCGTGCTGCAGGCCTTTGAAAATGTGCCGCGCCATTTCTTTTTCGATTCGGCCTTCCTGGAGCAGGCCTATGAGGATAAGGCTTTCCCGATAGGGGAGGGCCAGACGATTTCGCAACCCTATACGGTGGCGTACCAGACCGAATTGCTGAAAGTACGGGAAGGAGACAAAGTGCTGGAACTTGGTACCGGCTCGGGCTACCAGGCCAGCATCCTGCTTGAGATGGGCGCTGAAGTCCATAGCATTGAGCGGATCCGGTCGCTGCATGAGCGGGCTAAGTTGGTCTTAAAGGAGATGGGCTACCGGCCCAAACTTTATTTCGGGGATGGCACCCGCGGACTTCCTGAACATGCTCCTTTCGATAAAATTCTATCGACTGCTGCTGCGCCTCATGTTCCCGAACATCTTATTGAGCAATTGAGGATGGGCGGCATCCTCGTGGTGCCGGTAGGCAGTCGCGAGCTTCAGACCATGTACCGCATCACCCGCACCGGTGATCATGATTTCCGTACCGAAGCAATGGATGATTTTCGCTTCGTTCCGTTGATCGGTGAAAAGGGGTGGTGACTTTTTATTCTACTAACATTCAGAACTAGTAAAAGAATTCTTCTGTTCCTTTGTTATCTTATACTTTATTATTTAACCCGAATCCTTATGAAACACTTGTACACACTCTTATTTTTGATCTTCTCTTTCTCAGCCCAGGCCACTGAATACCTGGGCGGTGAGATAACCTGGAAATGTCTGGGCAACGACTCATTCGAGGTTACCGTAACGGTATATACCCACTGCGGACCGAATGATACCATAGATTCCACCCTTACTGTCACGGATTCATTAAGTGCGTACAATGTGGGATTAAACCTTGTTTCAGAGGAAGATATTACCAATGTATGCGATTTCATTGGCACCAAATGCGACTCGGCCAATGCTGTTTTTCCTTACAGCACAAGGAAAAGCATCTTTAGGACAGTCATAGATGTGGGCAACTACACCGGATGCAATTTGCGCTTGTCTTATTCTGATTGCTGCCGAAAGCCTTTCAGCGGGACCCCTTCCTACACCCCGGACTTTTACATTGAGAGCAGCTTTAACCGTTGCCTTGCGCCCTGCGGGAGTTCACCGGAGTTTGCAGAGAACCCGATTGGGGTTTTGTGTGCCGGACAGTGCGTGCTTTATACATTCAATGCAACAGATATGGGGGGAGATTCGCTACGATTTGCATGGACGCCCTCACTTTCTGACACCAATGCCTCCATTAATTATCCTTCTCCTTACAGCTATGATAAACCTATTTATTTTAATGGGTTTCCCAATAACAACCTTCCTCCCACACCACCCCTGTGCAGGGGCTTCAGACTGGATAGTTTTACCGGGGATTTATTTTTCAGGCCCATGCAGCAACAGCGTTCGCAAATGGCCATCAAGATTGATATTTATACTAACGGAATCAAAACGGGTGACGTAACACGGGACATGCACCTAAATGTAATAAGCTGCCCCCCCAATAATGTTCCTGTCATCACGGGGATCAATGGTGGAAACAGTTTTAGTACAGAGGCTTGTCCGGGCCAGACGCTCTCTTTCAATGTCAATTCTGATGATCAGGATAGTGGCGATACGTTGACGATGGACTGGAACGGAGGAATATTCGGGGCCACCTTTACTGTAGGAACGGGAAGAACGCCCACAGGCACTTTTACCTGGACACCGAAAGTAGGCGATGCAAGGCCGGAACCTTACTCTTTTACGGTGGAGGCAAAAGATGATGCCTGCCCTATAAATACATCAACAATCCGGACCTTTCGCATTACCGTGAAGCCCCTTCCCACTGCTGAATTCGAGGTGGTGAACAACGGCTGTGGCAGCTATACCTTCAAGGTGGACAGTACTTTTCCTGTCAATGCATTGGTGGAATGGTCAGGCCAGGGCGGGATTGGCCAAGGAAATGGCGGCCTGGACGCTGAATCGCGTCAATTCACCCACCGGTTCCTTAAAGGCGGCACTTATCCATTTCAGCTTAAGGTAATTAGTGATTGCGTCACCATCTACCGTGATACTCTGGAAGTGGATTCGGTACCTACTGTGGTACTTCCTGCGGACACCATTCTTTACCGGGGCGATTCCATGTTGCTCACGCCAAACACCCAGTTCACGCAGGGGCCGGTTCAGTACCTTTGGCTGCCAGATTCCCTTACCTCAAGTTCAATTTATGCCTCGCCTGGATCCTCTGACTCTATCATTGTGCTGGCCACCGATACGAGTGGATGTACAGTAACGGATACCATCTATATAGAGGTTTGGGATGTGCCGTCCCCGTCCTGGATTAACTATAATGACTCGTGTGGATCTTTACGGTTTATTGTGGACAGTGCCCATGTACATGCGTCCTCCGAATTTTCCTGGAAGTTCAACGACACCATTACCGGAAACGGGGCCTGGCTGGCGGCAACTGTACCGGCAAATGGCAGCTATCCATTGGAACTGCTTATTACTTCGCCACTCTTCAATGATACTTTTCAATACCGCGACACAATTGTGGTTTCAGAAATTGCTACGGTTGAAATTTCCGCACCCGATACGGTTTGCACATCGGGGCCGCAACTGTTCAGGGCCTTGCCACAGGGTGGTTCCATGCCCTATAATTTCACCTGGAGCATGAGCAATTCTTCATACAATGCCGATAGTGTTAATTATTTAATTAAAGATGACACTACTCTTAATATAATTTTTATAAATGCAGAAGGCTGTACGGCCCATGATACTTTAAATATCATTACATTTCCCACAACCCCCATTATTTGCCAGTCCTCATTGGATTTGTGCATCAATTCCCTGAATTTTAATTTAAACAATGTCTGTGACTATAATGGCGAATGGCAGGGGCCGGGCGTAGTTGACAGCATGTTTTATCCATCGCAGGCAGGCATTGGCAATCACATCATTCAATTTACATATACGGATATTTATCAGTGTGTTTACCGGGATTCTGTGAGTATTGCGGTTAAAACGCTGCCAGCCGTCACCGTCACCAATCTGCCCCCATTATGCATTAATTCTGATTCGGTGTCGCTCTTTTCGCGTGCCTCCCCCCTGAATGGTACCTGGAGCGGTACGGGCGTATTAGCGCCCTTTCATTTCCATCCAAAAATTGCCGGTACAGGCAGCCATCCGCTCGTTTACACCTACCGGGGCTCAAATGGCTGCTATAACAGCGATACAATTGTAGCAAATGTGAATGCGCTGCCGATAGTGAATGCAGGGTCTGATTTTTCAATCTGCCTGAATGAAAGCAGGAATATGGGCGGCCAGCCCGCAGGCGGCACCTGGAACGGGCCGGGCATTGTGGGCGGCAATACCCTGAATGGAGCACTGGCTGGCGTTGGCAACCATCCGCTCATTTACCATTATACTGATTCCAATGGCTGTGCATCACGTGATACAGTAATTGCAGAAGTAAAGACGCTGCCCACGGTGGATGCGGGTGCAAACTTCAGCGTATGCCAAAGCGGGGCTTCCATATCGCTGGGCGGAACCCCCACGGGCGGAACCTGGAGAGGCATCGGAGTATCAAACAATGAATTCGATCCATCGCTGGCGGTAACCGGGACGCACCCACTTATTTACGAATATGAATTGGGTTGTAAAAATACTGACACACTGCTGGTTACAGTAACAGCACCAGTAGTAGATACCGGACCTGATACTGAGTTGTGCCTTACGGATGAACCTATTGCATTTTTCGCAACACCAACAGGCGGCACGTGGAGCGGCACAGGAATTCAGAACGATTCGTTTTATGCTTCGATAGCGGGTATTGGCACTTTCACCATCAACTATTCATTTACTGATACCGGCCAGTGTGCGGCTTCTAATACCATGGACGTGACGGTACACCCACTGCCGGATTTTACCCCGGACTATCAGGTGATCAATCCGCCCACAGAAGTGAGGTTTTCGCTCATTACAGGCGATACCCTCAGTAATTACCTGTGGAATTTTGGCGATGGCAGCACGAGCATCCTGGCCAGCCCTGTGCATAATTATCCGCAAGGCGATACCACCTATAATGCCTACATAACAGCCCAAAACCAGTTTCAATGCATTGATACTGCATATTTTGAAGTAGTGCTGGACCTAACCGGCATAGCTGAGGCCGCTGCCCAGGGATTCAGGATTTTCCCCAACCCGGTTTCAGAAAGCCTGAACATAGTGGTGCAGGATGCATGGAATAATGGCCGCATCCAGCTTCTTGACCTGCAAGGAAAGGTGCTCTACCAACAAGGGCAGATAAAGCTGGCCCGGGGAGAAACCTTTAGCATTGAAATGCAGGGCCTGGCTGCTGGCACTTATCTGCTCCAGCTTGTAAATGCGGAGGGTGTGCATACCGTAAAAATTGTGAAGTGATTTTAATAAAATAAAAACCACATTGAATAATTTAAAAGAACTTCAGGATTTTGATTATTTTTTGTATTTTAACCAAAAAGGACAACTTTTATATTTTGATTTTTTGTGCTTATGAGATTAAGTGCTTGCTTCTTCTAATTTTCAGCGCTTTACTAAGCCGTAATTAGCTATAAATATTAAACCCTATGAAATATTTCTTTTACACGTTACTTTCATTATTACTGCTGCAATCTTCCCTCTTCGCCCAAACGGAATACCTGGGCGGTGTAATTACCTGGGAATGTGCGGGCAATGATTCCTTTCTTGTTTCAGCCACGATTTATACCCGGTGCGGCCTTAACTATACGATAAGTACTGACCTCGAAGTAACTGACTCATTGGGCACTAATAGCATAGGGCTTACCCTCGTTTCAGAAGAAGAAGTGACCAATGTATGCGATTCAGTAAGTACCAGATGCGACACTTCCGGTGCCGCATTTCCATACAGCATCAAAAAGCGGGTGTTGACGGTAATGGTGGATGCAGGCAATTACAGCGGGTGCAATCTGCGTTTTTCATATACCGCTTGTTGCAGGAACAGTCTTCCTTATTCGCCCGGTTTCTATATTGAGAGCAGCTTTAACCGGTGCCTGGCATCATGCAGTAACTCTCCGAAATTTTCATTTGAGCCCCTCGGTATTATGTGTGAAGGAGATTGTCAGTATTACCCTCCCGGTGTTACTTATTCCATAGGAGATTCACTTGATTATTCGTTAACTCCCCCGCTTTCTTCAAACGGTTCCCCAATATCTTATGCTTCTCCATATAGTGATCTTTATCCTATTTATTTTAACGGATTTCCCAATGCAAATCTTCCGTTCAATCCACCTCTTTGCCGTGGATTTCATTTGGATGCATCAACCGGGAACTTATACTTCAGGCCGATGCAGGCACAACGTTCACAAATGGCAGTGAAGGTGGATATTTACAAAAACGGAATTAAGACTGGTGAGATAACGCGGGATATGCATTTGACGATAATGAATTGTCCTTCCAATGACAATCCTGTAATATCCGGAATTAATGGTGGAAACAGTGTTCATATTAATGCCTGCCCAGGAATCAATCTGAGCTTTACCATTAATAGTAGCGATGGGGATTCTACTGATACCCTAACAATGACCTGGAACGAAGGAATACCCGGTTCCTCATTTACCCTAAGTTCCGGGAGAATCCCAACCGGTACTTTTTCCTGGACGCCAACCGAATCGGATATTAGGACTGAGCCATATACCTTTACCGTGAAATTGCAGGATGACGGATGCCCGGTTAGCGCAACAATCTTTAAGACTTTCTATATTAGGGTTGTGCCCTTTGTACATATTGATTACAGTGTTACCAATAACGGCTGTGGCAGCTATACTTTCCAGATTGACAGTATATTCCCTGGCGGGACAAATATTGAGTGGTCAGGACAAGGAGGAATAGGCGAAGGCAATGGCGGCCAGGACGCACGATCGTATCAGTTTACGCACCAGTTTCTTCAGGGCGGTACCTACCCTTTTCAAATAAAAGGAAGAACTGACTGTAGCCCGGTATCGCATGACACTTTGGTAGTTGATCCTATAATTAATGTTGAACTCCCTGCTGACACCCTTCTCTACCGGGGCGATTCCATGTTGCTTACGCCCGTTGTTCAAGCGGGAATCGGGCCTTTACAGTACCTGTGGCTGCCGGATTCCAGTACTTCCAATTCCCTGTATGCATCGCCTGACTCTTCCGGCTATATAATTTTAGCCGTAACTGATTCTTTGGGCTGTACCTGGCAGGATACCATTTATATTGAAGTTTGGGACGTCCCCTCACCTACCTGGATTACTTATACTGATTCATGTGGTGCCCTCCGGTTTATGCTTGACAGCAATCATATACATCCCTCCACAGAATTAGCCTGGCGGTTCAATGACACGATTCTCGGTAGCGAGGCAACATTAATGGCCGAAGTTCCGGTGAATGGCAGCTACCCGGTGGAACTGCGCATCACTTCCCTCCTATCTGCGGACACTTTTCATTACCGCGATACCATTGTGGTGACGGAGATTGCCAGTGTTGAAATTACTGCTCCCGGTTCTGTCTGTGCAAATTCTCATAACGTTATTAGCGCCTTGCCACAAGGCGGTTCTGCACCCTATACTTTTACCTGGAGTCTGAGCGATTCAGCCTATAATGCCGATTCGGTGGAATACGCTATAGTTCATGATACCACAGTTCATGTATATTTCAGTAATGCCGAAGGATGCTCTGCCCGTGATACAGTTAGGATAACTACTTATCCTGTTGCATTCCTTAGTTGTCCTTCATCATTTGACATTTGCCTGAATGAGATTAAAAATTTAAAAAATACCTGTAATCTAAATGGAACCTGGCAGGGACCGGGCGTAGTGGACAGCATGTTCTATCCGGCAGTGGCCGATACGGGCACACATCTCCTCCACTTTGTCCATACCGATGCATTTCAATGTATTTATACTGATTCGGTGGAAGTGACGGTAAAGCCACTGCCTGCCCTGACGATGAGCAACCTTCAGCCTTTATGCATCAATGCTGATTCGATTTCGCTGTTTTCATTTGGTCGCCCGCTTAGCGGGACATGGAGGGGAACTGGCGTATTAGCGCCCTTTCATTTCCATCCAAAAATTGCCGGTACAGGCAGCCATCCGCTCGTTTACACCTACCGGGGCTCAAATGGCTGCTATAACAGCGATACAATTGTAGCAAATGTGAATGCGCTGCCGATAGTGAATGCAGGGTCTGATTTTTCAATCTGCCTGAATGAAAGCAGGAATATGGGCGGCCAGCCCGCAGGCGGCACCTGGAACGGGCCGGGCATTGTGGGCGGCAATACCCTGAATGGAGCACTGGCTGGCGTTGGCAACCATCCGCTCATTTACCATTATACTGATTCCAATGGCTGTGCATCACGTGATACAGTAATTGCAGAAGTAAAGACGCTGCCCACGGTGGATGCGGGTGCAAACTTCAGCGTATGCCAAAGCGGGGCTTCCATATCGCTGGGCGGAACCCCCACGGGCGGAACCTGGAGAGGCATCGGAGTATCAAACAATGAATTCGATCCATCGCTGGCGGTAACCGGGACGCACCCACTTATTTACGAATATGAATTGGGTTGTAAAAATACTGACACACTGCTGGTTACAGTAACAGCACCAGTAGTAGATACCGGACCTGATACTGAGTTGTGCCTTACGGATGAACCTATTGCATTTTTCGCAACACCAACAGGCGGCACGTGGAGCGGCACAGGAATTCAGAACGATTCGTTTTATGCTTCGATAGCGGGTATTGGCACTTTCACCATCAACTATTCATTTACTGATACCGGCCAGTGTGCGGCTTCTAATACCATGGACGTGACGGTACACCCACTGCCGGATTTTACCCCGGACTATCAGGTGATCAATCCGCCCACAGAAGTGAGGTTTTCGCTCATTACAGGCGATACCCTCAGTAATTACCTGTGGAATTTTGGCGATGGCAGCACGAGCATCCTGGCCAGCCCTGTGCATAATTATCCGCAAGGCGATACCACCTATAATGCCTACATAACAGCCCAAAACCAGTTTCAATGCATTGATACTGCATATTTTGAAGTAGTGCTGGACCTAACCGGCATAGCTGAGGCCGCTGCCCAGGGATTCAGGATTTTCCCCAACCCGGTTTCAGAAAGCCTGAACATAGTGGTGCAGGAGGCGTGGAATAATGGCCGCATCCAGCTTCTTGACCTGCAGGGAAAGGTGCTTTACCAACAAGCGCAAATTAAACTGGCCCCGGGAGAAACCCTGAGTATTGATATGCAGGGCCTGGCCGCTGGCACTTACCTGCTCCAGCTTGTAAATGCGGATGGTGTGCATATTGTGAGAGTTGTGAAGTGATTGGTTTGGTAAGAGCGCTTGTTCTTCCCGCGAAGGCGGACATTCACTGAGTCACCAGGCCCGTTACCAGGCTAACATAAGCCAACTCACCAAGGCATAAGCTAAAAGTACAACTTATGAAAAAAGGCTATTTTTGACACCTGATGTTATAACTTTTTCCCGGTTTGTAGAGTTTACAGGGAAATATGAATACAATCTTAGAATGGACGCAATTGATAAGAAAATATTGAATAATTACTTGCGGCTACTGGAGCAGTTAAGCCCTGCCATGAAACTGAATTTAATAGAGCAGCTTAAGGAATCCGTAAAATCCCGCATTGGATATAATTCAAAAATTCAATCTTCTTATGGGGCTTGGGATTCGGAGGAATCGGCTGAAGATATTATTGAAAAATTACGAACGAGCAGAAATACGAATAGAAGAATTGAGGAATTTTGAAATACCTGCTTGATACAAATATCTGTATTTACTATATGAAGGGTAGGTTCGACCTGGATAAAAAATTCGAATCAATAGAAGATAGAAATGCACTTTTCATTTCTGAAATCACATTAGCAGAGCTCAAGTATGGAGTAGCAAAAAGTACAAATCCCACTCGAAATAATAAAACGCTAAACAATTTTTTATCGGGAGTACAAATTCTACCCATTTTTAATGCGCTGGATATTTTTGCGCAGGAGAAGGCGCGACTAAAGAAAGAAGGTCAACCGATTGATGATTTTGACTTGCTGATAGGTGCATCAGCCATCATCAACAATTTAACCCTCGTAACCAATAATGAGAGACATTTTGAGCGGTTAAAAGGAATCAGGCTTGAAAACTGGACAGTATAATTCAGGCTAAATCGCTGCCACTCTCACTTAGTCACCTCTTATCGCGTGTTTAGCGAAGCGTAACGCGTGAAGTTTCAGGTACCATCACCTATCCCTTCCTTGTCGCCATTCAAAGGCCGGGAAAGGGCGGCTGAAAGGGATGATATTTATACACGCGCCAATTCGAACACCCGATTCTTCCGTCAAAGGCCGGACGCTGTCCCTCCTCCACCATGTGCCCACGGGAGCAACCTTTAACATTGATACGTAGGTCCTGGCTGCTGGTACTTATCTGCTCCAACTCGTAAATTCACAAGAGGTACGAACGGTGAGATCAGTGAACAGTGAACAGTGAACAGTGATCAGTGAACAGTGAAACAGTGAACTTTGAACGCTGAACACTGAACCAAGTTTGTTTGAGAAAGCTTAGTGTTCCTTTGAGTCTTGGTGCCTTAGTGTCTAAATCCCTTCTTGTATCTCTCCGAAACAGCACAACGACTGTGAAGGGTAATTTTTTTTGCCTGTAATTTTGCAGAAGGAAGAGCGTTAATTCTCACAATTCTTCACCAAGTCAAACCTTTAGGAATTCTATAATGAAGCAATTCAATCTCCTGGCCTTTGCAATGTTGCTGATGTTCCCTGCGATGGCACAGCAACCAGAGTACCCGATCGGTGAATGGCGATCTCATCTGAGTTATAAATCCGGGTTGATGCTTGCTGAAACCCCTGACCGCTACTATTGCATTAGCCGTAATGGTATGTTCTACTACGGCAAGGATGACAACGCCCTGGTACCACTAAGCAAGATTAACGGTTACAGCGATGTAACTGCGGAAATCATCAGGTATGACCCTGTCCATGACCTGCTCTTTATCGGATATACGGATGGCAATATGGATATTCAGCAAGGCAATACCATCCGGAATGTGCCGGATATTGCAAGGAAGCAAGGCCTGGGAAGGCGCAATATCAACGACTTTTATTTTTATGAGGGCTATGTCTATATCTCCACAGGTTTTGGCATTGTGGTGTATGATATTGAAAGAGAAGAATTCAGAGAAACTTATGGCAGCATTTGGGCTGACCAGGTCAATCCGGACAGTGTAGTTGTGGAAACGGTGGAAATTCACAGCGTTACAGTATTGGGCGATACCATTTTTGCTGCTACGGAGAAAGGGATTTTAGCGGCTTCGCTCAATGAGCCCAACTTGCTTTTCTACAGGGTCTGGCATAAAAAGCAGCTCGGAACCGCCACTTCCATCCGCACTTTTAACTCCCGCGTTTATGCTTTCGTAAATGATACCCTGTTCCAGTATAACGGTGACACTTTTGTCCCGTTTCCGGGGCGCCATTTTGACCTTGTCAGCATGGAAGTGAATCATGGTAGCCTGGTGCTGGCGGAACCGGATACGATCACCGTATGGGATGGTGCCGGCAGTTTTTCGCAAATAGTCTCCCCCGGACAAAGACATGCGATCCTGGATGAAAACGGCAAAATATGGGTGGCACATCCTCTCCTGGGAATGCTGGGACTGGATGCGCAAGGAATCAATTATCGCCTGCCCAATGGACCCGCCAGCGGTACTACATGGGATTTGGCTTCAGATGAGAATATCATTTACGCCACCGGAGGAGGACTGACCATTACCCAAAACAACAGCTACAACAGCGCGGGCATTTATATTTATGAAAACAGCACCTGGAAAAACTATAATATGGGCAACCAGCCTTTGCTTCAGGATCATTTGTTTCAGGATGTGATCGTGGCAGCGCCTGACCCACGAAACAGGAATGCCTGGTTTGGTTCCTATCTCTCTGGCATTGCATTTTTGGAGAATGATAACATCGCGGCTGTGTATGACACCGCCAACAGCGCCCTGCAGCTTGGATTCGATGGTTCCACTAAGGTAGCAGGGATGGCTTTTGACCAGGATCATAATCTCTGGATATCGAATATTCAGGCACCACAGCCTCTGGTGTTGCGGTCTGCCGGGGGCGAATGGGCTTCCTTTAATCTTGGTACCGTACGCGATTTATCAGAAATGGTGGTAGACGATAATGGTTACCTCTGGATTTCCAGGTTTGGTGGAGGATTGGTAGTGTATGACCCCGGTAGCAATGCTTTGGAGAATGGGCAGTATTTATTGCTAAACACGCTCGAAGGCCAGGGAGGCTTGCCAGAGAACCAGGTGCATTCGCTGGCCAAAGACCGGGATGGGGAAATATGGGTGGGAACGGGAGATGGTGTGGCCGTATTCTATGATCCTTCTCTTGTGTTTACCGACAACAACTTCGATGCGCAGCAAATTTTCCTGCGTTCTGGCGATGAAAACGGGATCCTGTTGCTGGGAGAAACGGTAACGGCCATTGCAGTGGATGGAGCCAACCGCAAATGGTTTGGCAGTGAAAACGGAGCCTGGCTCACTTCTCCTGATGGTACAAGGATCATTACTAATTTTAATGCAGATAATAGTCCGCTACCCGGCAGCAGGATTTTGGACATTGCCGTAAATAATGAATCAGGTGAGGTCTTTTTTGCCACGGATAAAGGCTTGATGTCTTACCGGGGAACGGCCACAAAAGCCGGTGCGGTGCATAGTGATGTATACGTTTATCCTAATCCTGTCCGCGAGGGATACCTGGGCCCGATAGCCGTTAAAGGCCTGGTACAGGATGCCAATGTTAAGATCACCGACATCAGCGGAAACATGGTATTTGAGCTCACAGCCGATGGAGGGCAGGCCGTATGGCAGGGAACCAACTTCCAGGGAGACCTGGTGAAGTCAGGCGTTTACCTCATCTTTTCCACTGATCCCGCAGGACAGGAGCGCAATGTCGCCAAAGTGTTGATCATCCGCTAAACATGCTCTTTACAACCCAGGGCATTCTTGTCAGGACTACAGATTTCTCTGAATCCAGCCTTATTGCAAAGATCTATACCCGGAAATGGGGCATGCAATCGTTTATATTAAAAGGCGTAAAATCAAAACGATCCTCAATCAAAACGGCATTTCTGCAGCCGCTCAGTTTTTTGGATATGGTGGTGCAGTACCGGGGCAACAGGGATCTGCAAATTATACGGGAAGCAAGGCCGGCATTTGTTATCAACACCATTCCTTACGAAGTACAGAAGTCGTCAATCGCAATGTTTGCCACAGAGCTGATATACAAAACCGTGAAAGAGGAAGAAGCCAATGAGGCGCTGTTTTCTTTTTTACATTCTTTTATACAATATCTTGATGCTGCTTCAGCGGGCCTTGGAAACCTGCCACTTTATTTTATGGTAGAAATGAGCAGATTCCTGGGTTTTTTCCCCCAGGAGGAGGGAGGAGAAAACGCAATGTATTTCCGGTTAGAAGAAGGCATTTTTTCCCGAGAAGGCGGGACGGAAGATTCCATCATTGCTCCGCCAGCGTCTCAATATCTCAGGCAACTGATGGATCTGGAAATGGAGGATCCGGATATTTTAAAAATCCCGGTTGCCGTACGCCATGAACTGATGCAGAAAATGATATATTATTACCGGCTTCATTCTGACAATTTTCATGGATTAAGATCCTATGAAATCCTGCGGGAGGTAATGAGAAAATAAATGCTCCGGGCTGTTAAAATATTAAGGCGCGTTGGTTTTTTTAATAAAAAAGTGGAGCAGGACAGAAATATCCAAAGAGTGCAAATTATTAAGATGACAATATATTTTTCCAAACATTATATTTATTAAATCCATTTCATTTTAATTAAAAATATAAAACCTAAAACTTTTATGTCTGAAGATTCAATAAAACCATTTGATGCTATAATAATCGGCTCAGGACAAGCTGGCAATCCGCTGGCCTCAGCTCTTGCAGATGAAGGGTGGAAAGTGGCAATCATTGAGGCAGCGCATCCGGGCGGAAGTTGCATCAATTTCGGCTGTACCCCTACGAAAACGATGATCGCAAGTGCACGGGCCGCCCACGTTGCAAGGAATGCAAATAAAGTGGGAGTGCATGTGGGAAATGTTTCGCCCAACCTGCAAAAAATCGTAGCGCGAAAAGATGATATAGTTGAATCTTTCAGGGTGAGTACAAAGCAAAACCTGGTGAATAACGACAATATCAGCCTGATAGAAGGCAAGGCATTTTTTAAAAATAAAAATAGCGTAGAGGTAGCGTTGAATAATGGCGGCAGGCTGAGTTGTACAGCGGAGAAAATCTTCATAAATACCGGGACCATTCCGAATATTCCAGCACTGAAAGGGCTTGATGAGGTGCCGCACCACACATCGACCACTTTGCTTGACGTTACTGAAATTCCGGAACACCTCGTGGTGCTTGGCGGAGGCTATATCGGACTGGAACTGGGCCAGATGTATTCACGCTTTGGCAGCGAAGTCACCATCATAGAAAGCGGAGATCAACTGATGGCGAAAGAAGATGATGATGTGGCGGAAGAAATGAAAGACATCCTGGAAGGGGAGGAGATCAATGTTTTGCTGAATCTCAGCGTAAAATCCGTTTCGCGCCTTAGTAGCGGAAAGGTCAAAGTTCATTTTGATAACAACGCAGTGCGGGATATTACCTGCACACATTTGTTGCTGGCTACAGGCAGAAAACCCAATACGGCTGAACTCAGGCTGAAAAATGCCGGAGTGCAAACCGGTGAGCATGGGGAAATTGTGGTAAACGAGCGGTTGCAGACGAATGTTGAGGGAATATATGCCGTGGGTGATGTAAAGGGAGGCCCCATGTTTACGCATATTTCTTATGATGATTTCAGGGTAGTGCGTGACAATTTACTGAAAAACGGATCGCATACTACGAATGATCGCATGTTGCCCTACACCGTTTTTACGGATCCGCAGTTGGGCCGAATTGGCCTGAGCGAGCGGCAGGCGCGGGAACAGGGAAAAAATTTTGAAGTGAAAAAACTGATGATGGAAAACAGCAGCCGGGGAGTGGAAACCAACCACACGCGTGGCTTTCTGAAATCTTTGGTGGAAAAGGATACAGGCAAGATCCTCGGTTTTGCTGCCCTCAGCCATGAAGGTGGGGAAATTGCCAGCATGGTGCAAATAGCAATGATGGGCGGCCTGAAGGCTGAACAACTGCGAGATGCTATCTTCTCCCATCCGCTGTATGCGGAATCACTGAATAAGGTCTTTTAATGGGTGCCGGTGCAGCAAGTGTTTGCTGAATTTTGAAACGCTGTTCAGGCTGTATTTCGACTTTCAGATATTCCACAGCGGCAGACATTAATTAAAAACCTTTTCTTTTCTGCTAATTTCGGGGGATAATTGTACAACAATTCCCACAGAGATGTTAAAATGGTTCGCTGTTTTTTGCCTGCTGGTCCTGCCGCTGTTCACCTCAGCCCAGGAAACTACGATCAGAGGGTTTGCTCATTTTGAGACGCTTTATGATATCGAGGATGAACGGCTGAATTTCTCAATTGGCGAGCAGGATCTTTTCATCACTTCTGACCTTACTGACCGGATCACTTTCCTGGGAGAATCCGTATTCAAGCCCTCGTCCACTTCCAGTACCGGCTACAATGTGAGCATCGAGCGGATCATTATTAAATATAATATCAAAGGAAACCACAACCTTCTTTTTGGAAAGCATCATACGCCCCTCAGTTATTGGAATGATACCTACCATCACGGGCGCGTTTTCTTCCCGACCATCAACCGGCCGCAGCTTTTTTCAGATCAGATATTTGACCTGCATACCACCGGCATGAGCATTCAGGGGCTGAACCTGGGGAAATACCGTTTTGGCTACGAACTGATGCTGGGCAACGGCCGCAGCGGAGGCGATATATCCGATGATAACCTGGCGAAATCTGTTACCGCACGCATTCAGATGAAGCCTGCTGACCCGACCACTATCGGCATTTCCGGATACTACGACCATATTTCACCAACAGAGGGTGGAGGCCACAGCCACGGCTCAGGCCAGCTTGGCGATTCGCTTGCACTGGATGAAATGATCTATTCCTTTTATCTTGCTCATTTTGCAAAAAAATTCGAATTCCTTGCCGAGGCATCCTACGCCATTAATGACTATGCACGCTTCGATGCGTCTAATACTGTTGCCATGTATGCATATTCCGGTTACGTGCTGGATAATAAATGGGTGCCGTACGTACGGGTTGATTACATTGCGTATCAGGATGATAAAGAGCGCTATTACAACGCAAATGACAAACTGGGACTTACGGCAGGTTTGCGATATGAATTTAATTTTCTGGCTGTGGCAAAGCTAGAATATTCGTATCTTGAGACAGAGACTGCGGGATCGTATAACCAGATCAATTTTCAATTTGCCATTGGATTTTAATACAGAAATCATGGATAAAAAAATAAAGATCGTGGTGCTGTACCCAATTATCCTCGGAATGGTTTTGTTCCTTTTCATGGGTGCAATGGCGCCTCCTGCAACTGATCTGTCAATAGTTGTTAATTCGGGTGTGCAGGAAACGGTTAGCTATCAGGAGTTCATAAGAATAATCAGAGGAGAAAAACAACGTTGGGATGATGGCACTAAAGTGAGTATTGCCCTGATGAAAACTTCTCATCCCACCGGCCAACTTACGGCTGAGCGCATTTATGCAATGTCGGGTAATGAGCTTAATAAGTACTGGCTAAGTGTAGTTTTTCAGGGGAAAGCCAAGGCTCCCAATTTTTTCAATTCCGAGCCGGAGTTGATAAATTATGTCAGCACAACGCCCGGAGCTATAGGAATTGTCTCAGCCGGCACGGAAGGCAATTTTAAGATACTGACGATCACCGGAACGGAAAAGCTGTAATGATCTCAAGAAAGGGAAATTCCGGAACATGAAAATTACCCTTACCCGCAGAATTTGGTTTACTGTAGCGAGCATCGTTCTCTTCTTTACGCTCCTCCTCCTCTACATTGTACCCACGCAACAGCAAAAGTATTTTACCAGTAATTTTAATAAGGAAGTACAGAACCTGGCCAATACCGTGGCACTCGGGGTTGAAATTGCCCTCACGGAGCAAAACTTTGAAGGCGTGCAAACCGCAATGGACTTTGTGAAGAATGACACGCGGCTGGAGTTTGTGGCGATTGTGCAGTCGGATACCGTATGGGATGAAAACTATCGTAACTACACCCTGAGGCAAAACGTGATAGAGGTTTATCCTGACACAGTGGAAATTGATCCGGGAGTAGAATCTTCTGAAAACCTCATCGTGAAGCGGGCCGCATTTCAGTCGTCTGTATTCAACGGGAACATTATCACTGGCTTTAACACAGCCGAGATCAGGAAGAACATGATGGAAATACGGCTGGTGGCTGTGGTGGTGAGTTTCATTGTATTCGTATTTGGAATTTTGCTGGGGCTTTGGCTGGCGCGCACCATATCTATCCCGGTGCTGAGAATAAGGGATGCCGCGCTGAAGGTAGGAGCGGGCGACCTCTCCCAACGGGTAGAAACCCGCTCCAAGGATGAAATCGGAGAGCTTACACAGGTTTTTAATAAAATGGTGGTGGGCCTCGCTACAGCCGAAGAACGTCTGACGCAAAAGAATAATGAGCTGGAAAACACTCTGCTGCATCTTGAAGAAAAGAATGTTGCGATAGAAAAGGAGAGAAGGCGCTCTGATGAGTTGTTGCGCAATATCTTGCCGGAGGAGACGGCTGAGGAATTAAAGAAATTTGGAAAATCGCAGCCTAAGAATTTCGATATGGTGACGGTGATGTTCGTGGATTTCAGTCATTTTACGCTCATTGCTGAGCATCTTACGCCTTCACGCCTTGTTGCTGAAATTGATTTGCTTTTCCGCGCTTTCGACCGGATTATTGGGAATTATCCGATAGAAAAAATAAAAACGATCGGGGATGCATATCTCTGTGCGAGCGGCCTGCCTTCTCCTAACCAGACCCATGCTTTTCATATCGTGCGGGCTGCCCTCGAAATTCAGCGATACCTGCATGAATACCAGGATTCGCGCAGAAAAGAAAAGCTGCCGTTTTTCGAAGCACGCATCGGGATACATTCCGGGCCGGTGGTGGCGGGGATAGTAGGCAGCAAGAAATTCGCCTACGATATTTGGGGCGATACGGTAAATACTGCCGCAAGGATGGAGCAAAGCGGAGAAGCCGGAAAGATCAACATTTCAGGTACCACCTACGGTCTGGTGAAAGACTGCTTCAAGGTGAAATCGCGCGGAAAGGTGGAGGCCAAGCACAAAGGCCAGGTAGAAATGTATTTTGTCCTTGAGGAGATTATTCTGGTTCAGGATCAGAAATCGTAGCGCCCGGCCCAATCTCATGAAAGGAGTAGCCATATTCTTTAACCAGGCTTTTTCAGCCTTTGCCAACAAATAATTTTCACTGTTTTCAGGGATAGCCATATCCTGAATTCCAGGGATAGGGACGATTACGATCATCCGCATATTTGTTACGGATATTTTAAGATTGTCCCTAACATAGCACCTTTTCATATTCCTCCTAATTCTTGCTGCCCGTGATCAGGATATTAATTGCCGAAGACCATGAAGTCTATGCCGAGACGTTGACCTGGATTTTACAGGATCAACCCTCAATAGCATTTTTAGGTCACGCCAGAAATGGCTCCGAAGCACTAAAGATGATCAACGACTTAATGCCGGATGTGGTGCTGATGGATCTCAGGATGCCGTTGCTGGGGGGTGCAGAAGCTACCCTCAGACTAAAGAAATTATTCCCGCAGGTGAAGGTCATTTTTCTCAGCATGGTGCTGGGAGATGAAACCCTGAGGACTTTAAAGAAATGTGGAGCGGATGGTTATCTGATTAAAAATACCAGCAAAAAGGAGTTGATGACGGCACTGCGGATAGTAGCAGATGGAGGGCAATATTATTCGCAGGATGTTACGCAGCTTGTTCAGGAAAGAATTTCCTCCCAGAATGCTGAGGATTATCAGCCTCTAGAAAGAAGGGGAGTTTTCCTTACCCAAAAGGAACAACAAGTACTGAAGCTTTTCGGAGCCGGCCTGGCCCCGTTGGAAATAGCACGGCTTATAGGTTTTAGTTTATTTATCATAGAAAGTTATATCCGGAACCTGACGCAGAAACTCAGCTTCAGAGAACCTGGGGAATTGCAGTTGTATGCGCAGCGTGTCATTTGAAATTCATAACATTATTCATCCATTTATTCTTAGTTAATTATAAGAAAGCCTGAGACCTCACTTAGTATGTGAAACCTCAGGCTTTTTTTGAATCCTGGAATTAATCCATCTTTTGCGCCTTTATAATCAGGAATGAAAACAGGATTGCCGGCAGCTATTCTTCCTTATGTACGCCAACAGGAGTTTCGTGCCGGATCTTTTTTATGGTCTTCATGTATGCATACATGGCTTCTATCTCTTTGTCGTCCAGCGTTGTGAATTTGGGCATAGGTTGGATCAAAGGGCGGTCAGGAGCCTTTCCAAATCGCACGGCATTGCCTAGGTCTTCCACGGTATAATGCGCTATTCCGGTCTCATCAAACGTAATGTTGGGAGTTGTAATTTTTTCACCATCCCAGGTAGACATTACATTTCCACCACCCATAAAATTCTCTGATTTTTCTGGCTCATAATAGTTTACGGTGGAGAAATCTTTTGAATGACATTCGAAGCACAGATATTTGGCATGGACAAGATACTTGCCCAGTTCCACCGTATTGTTAGTGTCAGGAACAGGCATAGGGGCTTCCGGATAATCGAGCGGTCTAAAAGCAAAGCGCGTGAGCATTTTGCCAAGAAAGTTTAGCTCCATCTCAGGATGATCTGTTTTGGCAGGTTGTACAGCGGGATGGTCAGACCTCAAAGCCATGACAATAGCCATTATGTCGGCATCAGCAAGCAGGTGCCACTTGGGCATTGGCGGAGAGAGATACTTGCCGTCAGGGTTGATGCCGGTACGTAAAGCATAAGCAATTTGGCCGTCAGTCCAGTTGCCGATACCATCTTCTTTATCCTGGGTAATGTTAGCGGAATAAATGGTCCCGAAAGCCGCCATATCCTTCAGTTCTCTGCCTACGAAAGCGTTAGTGTTTTCACCCGCATGGCAATGGGAGCACTCCGTCAGCAGCAGTTTTCCTTTCGCAAGCTGCGCGGAGGTGAGAGAAACGTTGATGTTCACATCGCGGGCTTCATAGGTAGGCAGGGGTGCTGCAATATTATAAATGGCAACGGCTGCAACGAGCAGGACCACTACTCCGGCAATGATGAGGAGAATTCGTAATAATTTTTTCATGGTAGTTAATTTTAATTCGGGGATAAAAGTATTAAATGAAAATGAAGATTTCTTCATTTATTTAGAAATACCCAAAAGAAATTTTGCGCAATGTCGCACCTATGTTTTGGGGGAAACATACGGAGTCTGAAATATGAAGATGCGGGAGCGATTATTTTTTCTCCGGCTTCCGCAACCGCAGGTTCAGCAACTCTACGAACAGGGAGAATGCCATTGCGAAATAAACGTAGCCTTTGGGGACATGCACCTCGAATGCTTCCACAACAAGCAGCATCCCGATCATGAGCAGGAACGAGAGGGCCAGCATCTTGATCGTGGGATGCTTGTTCACAAAATCGCTTATGGCCCTGGCAAAAACGAGCATTACCATTATTGCAATCATTATGGCCACGCCCATGATCACCAGTTCCTCCACCAGTCCGATAGCTGTGAGGATAGAATCCAGCGAAAAAACCAGATCCAGCAATATGATCTGGATAAGCACATTGCTCAACTTCGCTTTCACGTTCACCGTATGATCGCCTTCGGATCCCTGTAGTTTAGCGTGAATTTCCGTTACGCTTTTCGCCATCAGGAATAATCCTCCCAGGATCAGGATAAGATCGCGGATACTGATATCCCGTTCAAAAACGGTGAAGAGACTTTTCTCCAGGCCAATGAGCCAGGCAATGGCGCCCAGCATTACCAGGCGGCCGGCCAGCGCAAGGATCAACCCCACCTTTCGTGCAAGATCCTGCTGCTCTTTCGGGAGCTTGGCAGCAATGATGGAGATGAATACGATGTTGTCTATTCCCAGCACAATCTCAAGCAGCGTCAAAGTAGCGAGACTGATCCAGGCTTCCGGAGTAGCAAAAACAGAGAATTCGAACATTATTGTGTTATTGAGTCGGTGGGTTCTATTTCTAAATCAGCGATATTCAGTCCCTGATCCTTAAGGCAGGCTCGTCCAAATTCACCCATCTCCTCAGTCACCTCGCCCATTGACAACCGGCCAAGTTCTTCCGGGGAGTAGGCATCCTGCATTTTCTCCACTACGCATTCGCAGTATTTTTCAGCATCCACTTCAGGATACGATGCAGAGTTCATCAGGCAATTTTCCAGAAATGATTCCTTGTCTTCATCAGTCCATGTTGCTTCACTATGGTGCTCTTCGTTATTGGAGTTACAAGACACAAAAAGAACAAGAACTGCCATAACAGGTAAAGATAATAAGCGCTGCAAAGGAGTTGTCCGAACCATTAGGAGATCAGCGTTAGTACAATGTTACGTGGGCCGCCATGATTGCGGAATTCGCAAAGATAAATGCCTTGCCAGGTGCCGAGGTTCAGCCGCCCGCGAAAAACCGGAACCGTAATGCTGCTGCCTGTCAAAGCAGCTTTAATATGGGCCGGCATATCATCGCTGCCTTCCATTGTGTGGGTGTAATAAGGTTCATCTTCCGGCACCAAGTGGTTAAAGCTGTTCTCAAAATCCCTGCGGACGCTGGGGTCAGCATTTTCATTCAGCGCCAGTCCTGCGGAGGTATGCTTAATAAAAACATGAAGAAGGCCCGCCTGCGGCAGAGGTGGCAGAGCTTCCTCAACCTGGCGGGTAATGATATGGAAGCCTCGTGGATGAGGCGGGAGTATAAATTCGTGTTGGGTAATCACAGGTGCAAAGATGCAGTGCAATGAGCATGTTTTGTGATATCTGTAAAGCATTTTTGTGACGGCAACGTTTTCTTTGAATGGCTATTCGGGCTCCGGCTGCCTCTTGAATTTTTGCAGAATTAAGATCAGGAACCTGTAAATCATGGAAATACTGATACTGCAATATGCCGCCCTGTATTTTCTTCTTACATATCTTTGCCCGTTTGGCTTTCTCTTCGTTCAGGAGCCACTAATTCCAGCGTGAAACCGGAAGCCAAACTGCACGGCTCAATAGCACAAGAAATTTTTAGCATAAAATAATGAAACAGGATAACTGGAGGCTGCTTACTCCGCGGCTGCTGGAAAACGATAAAGCGCTTCGGCTGATTGAATACTGGAGAAATATATTTAATGCACAGCTTGGGTGGCATTATGTGCTCGACCTGATCTGGCAATTGGAGAAAATAGAAGAACTACAGCTTGGGCGGGGTGCAAAAATTCTGGACGCAGGAGCGGGCCAGGGTTTGATGCAGTTTCTTTTAGCGGCTAATGGTTATGATTTAATAAGTATAGACTATGCTCCCCGCGCGATTTCCCGGCTGCAAACGCTGCTTTTCCGGATTGAGAAAAAAGAGCATTTCACTTCAACCGAAGAGTATGTGCAGCATTTAAAGGCAGGACAAAAATCTATTCAACCATCAATGGCATTCAAGTACAGACAATTGCTCTACCGGGCTTTGACTACCTCCATGGTGAAGGAAACAACCAGAAAACGCGTTAAAGGCAATATCACTTTCCTTCAGGCTGATCTCAGGGATTTGTCCATTCTCGAGGATAACTCGGTGGATGCAATTATTTCAACGAGCGCAATAGAGCATATACCTCAGATTGAGGCGACTGCCCAGGCCATTAAAGAACTAAAACGGGTGTTGAAGCCTGGACAGCCCATGTTTATCACGACAAATGCAGCAAAGGAACTTTGGTATCATGAGCCCTCAAAGGCTTGGTGCTTTGACGGACCCGCGCTGAATCGCATTTTTGGCAAGAATATGGAACCTGACCCAGACGGTTATGACGCAGCTTTCCAATCAGTTAAAGCCTCTGAGTATTTACAAAAGAATCTTGCCCCCCTGTACTTTAAATCAGGAAATCTTGGAATGCCGTGGGGGAAATGGGATCCTGTTTATACACCGGTCGGCATCGAATTCTGGAAAACAACCGATAAATCATGACACATCTGACAACCTCAGGAAAATTCAGAAAGACATAATCAGACTTTTCTGAAAAAGGTTGTCTGAGCAAAGTATTATTTTTGAAACAACGAAACACTTAATAACTAAAATAACAGAATGATGACTAAAAAGCTAATCTACTTTATTTGTGCAGGGCTTGTTGCCCTCTCATCTTGTAAAAAGGACGAGGAACCCGATCCGCCACTGCCTGATCCGGAGGAGGAGATGCTCAATACTGTTCCTGAATTTTATGAAGAGGCGGTGGAAGATGAATATGGAATTCATCCACCCGAGTTTGAAGTACTTGCCGGCTCACCGATAATCAAGGATCCCTGGGATCTGGATTTTAATTTTGAAAGGCCTGACGAACTTTGGGTTATCAATCACTCTATAGAGTCTGTCGGAGGTTCCGTTACCATTTTCTTTGAAGCAGGAACTGACGGACAGAGTTTTGAAAGAAAAACAGATGGCAACGCATGGCACTTCATGTCTTTGCCTTCTGCCATCGCTTTTGGCGATAATGGAAATTTTGCCACAACCACAGCGGTGAAGGACGCCAACCATAGTGGCGGAACCTTTACCGGACCTTCGTTATGGTCAGGAGACCTGAGTATTTTTGCTGAACCTTCCGGAGGCAATGGCAGCCACCTTGATATGCTGCATGGAAGCCCTCATTCAATGGGCATTGCGCACGAAAAAGATAATGTATACTGGGTATATGACGGATACCATGAACACATCGTCAGGTATGACTTTGTGGATGATCACGGGCCGGGTAACGACTATCACGGGGATGCACTTGTTCATCGCTATGGTGATGTAGAGGTAAAGTGGAACCCTGACGCACCAAGCCACATGATCCTGGATAAAACCAGTGGCTGGCTCTACATTGCCGATAATGGCAACAAAAGAATCATCAGGATGGATATTAATTCAGGCGTGAAAAAATCTGATTTGCCGTTGATCAATGAGCCCCTTGAAGAGCACTGGGAGATGGGCGATACGAAATGGGAGGTTTTTGCTGAAACCGGTCTTTCTGCCCCTGCGGGGATTGAGTTAGTGGATAACAGGCTTTTCGTGAGTGATTTTGACACAGGTGAAATTATCGCCTACGATACTGAATCCAAATCAGAACTGGCCCGTATCAGCACAGGCTCAGCGGGAATAATGGGATTGAAGGTTGGCCCTGACGGCAAGCTTTGGTTTGTCAATCAGGCTGATGATGAACTCGTGAGAATATTGCCCGTACAAGCAGAATAGTACAAGGTAAGGTATTTTAAATACTTAATAAAAACTTTTAACACCCCACTATCTCAGGATTGTGGGGTGTTTTTTTTAATTGGTAAAAATCAGACTGATCACGAATATTATTCCTAAAGTGGCTCCACCTAATATACTCAACACCGTCTTGCCACGGCCCTTATACCGGTTTAGTATCAAGTGGTATATTCCTAACTGAGCCAGAAAAATAGCACCGGCATAAACCACGAATGGAATCCAGTTTCCGAGTCTTTTCATCCACCTGAAATCATAATATCCTTCATCAATAAAAAACAGAAAGTTGGTGATAAGGAGGGCACTGATCAGCAGCAGGATTACTGACCGGTTTTTCTTAAAAAATAAAGCTGTTGAATGTTTCATTTTTTTGAATTTTTGAATGTTAAACGTAATTCAAAAGAATTAATTATGAACAGTTTATCACGCAGGGGTTTGAATGCTGCTCCCTGCAGGTTGTTCAAATTCAGAAGTAAAATGAAACTGAATTTCCGGATAGGCATCTCTGGTGGTTTTTAATGACCATTCGCTCTCAGCAAAGAATACGGGTCGCCCGGCTTTATCATAAGCAATATGCTGAGATTTCACATTTTCAAAGTGGCGAAGGGCTGCATCATTTTTTGCGGATAGCCAGCATGCCTTGTGGTAATTCAATGGAGTGAAGGAACAGGCGGCTCCATATTCATGCAGCAGGCGGAACTGGATTACTTCGAACTGCAGATCGCCCACGGTTCCTACAATCTTGCGGTTTCCCGGCTGCTTGATGAATAGCTGCGCCACGCCCTCCTCAGTGAGTTGCCGGATTCCCTTTTCCAATTGTTTTGTTTTAAAAGGATCATTGTTTTGCAGTTCCTTAAATATCTCTGGCGAAAAACTGGGAATTCCCTTGAAAGTCAGGTTTTCTCCTTCGGTAAGGGTATCTCCGATTTTGAAGTTACCGCTATCATAAAGCCCCACAACGTCTCCGGGCCAGGCTTCTTCGGTAAGGCTTTTTTCATTGGCCATAAAACTGGCCGGGCTTGAGAACCGGAGTTTTTTGCCGAGGCGGGTATGATAATAAAAAGTGTTGCGCTGGAACTTGCCCGAACATACACGGCAAAAGGCCAGGCGGTCGCGGTGATTAGGATCAAGATTGGAGTGTATTTTAAATATAAATCCTGAAAACTGTTCTTCAAACGGATCTATTTCGCGCTCAATGGCCGGGCGGGGCAGTGGCCACGGGGCAATGTCTACGAACGTATTCAGCAATTCGCGGACTCCGAAATTGTTAAGCGCACTTCCGAAGAATACCGGTGCAAGATAGCCATCGCGGTAAAGTGATGCATCCAGGGGTTCATATAGTTCGTTGATCAGGTCTGCATCTTCACGCAATTGCAGTGTTGCCTTTTCTCCGATTTGCTGCTGCAGGATTTCATCGTTAAGGTCAGGTATTTCAATAGTATCTTCAGGAAGGGCCGTTTTGCCAGGCGTAAAAAGCTGCAGTTGCTGGTTCGCCAGATTAAATACCCCCTGAAAGGAAGATCCTGATCCGATGGGCCAGCTCAGGGGCCGTACATGGATATTCAGCTCAGCTTCCAGTTCATCCAGGAGATCGTAAGGATCTTTGCCGGGACGATCCATTTTATTGATAAATACAATAACAGGTGTATGCCGCATCCGGCAGACCTCCATCAGCTTCCGGGTTTGTTCCTCCACACCCTTTACACAATCCACTACCAGGATTACGCTGTCCACGGCCGTCAGGGTGCGAAAAGTATCTTCAGCAAAATCCTTGTGGCCCGGAGTATCCAGGATGTTGATCTTAAACCCACGATATTCAAAACCCATTACCGATGTAGCTACAGAAATGCCCCGCTGTTTCTCTATTTCCATAAAGTCAGAAGTAGCGGTTTTCTTTATCTTATTGTTTTTTACAGCACCGGCCGTTTGGATGGCGCCTCCAAACAGAAGAAGTTTTTCCGTAAGCGTGGTTTTACCCGCGTCAGGATGGCTGATAATTCCGAACGTTCTTCTTTTTTTTATTTCGTCTTCCCTTTTCATTTTTCTGTTTATATCGTTTGCCAATTAGCTCCTTTTTTAAAAGCTGAAAATAGAATACCGTACCACAGGAGAAAAGCAGGCACCGGCCCACCGGCAGTTGCAGCAGAGGGGGAGAACCTCAGGGCGGAGAAGTAATGCTATGTTTGAGATACGCTGGCATAAGAGGGTGCAAAATTACGCATTTTATGCATTTGCTTGGTGGATGATCCACCACTCCTTTACCGACCTCCTTACCGCCCGCAATGATCACATGGCAGGTATTGCGCAGGCGGGGTTAAGCTTGCAGATGCAACGGAATGAGTTCCCTTTAGCGCTATCAGTACATTCCTGTCGTTTCCTTAAAACAAACATCTTTATGATCTTTGCATTAGATTTTGTAACACTTTTTGATGACAGGAAAGGACCTGGCGAATGTTGAAATTTGCATAGAACCGGCATGAAGCGCGGCAGGCAATTAGCCTGTAACTGTTCTGCAAGAAGTATTTTAAAATCAGGGTTAAAATAATAATACAAAAATTGAATTATAGAACCATGAAGAAGGTAAAAGGAAAATTAATACTAGTAGATGATGAAGATTTTGAGAAGGAATTATTAATAAGAAGCCTGCAAGCGCTGGAATGGGATATTGCAGTTGAACATTTTAATAATCCTGAAGAATTGCTGAAGTATCTTAAGGATACAAAGGAGACAATTTTCCTGATCATTTCAGATATGGATATGCCGGAAATGAATGGCCTTGAATTAAAGAAAGCCATAGACCAGGATGAAGAGCTGAAGATCAAATCTATTCCCTTTATCTTTTCAAGTACTTCAGCGACAAAGGAAGAAGTTTTCCAGGCATACCAGTATGGTGTACAAGGCTACTTTGAAAAGCCAATGAGATCCGAGGAAATGGCCGAAATGCTGGACCGGATCATCAAGTATTGGATTATTTGCCGCCATCCGAATAAAATGGCCTGGATGTGATAGTATAATTCATAATCAATAAAAGGAAAAGCTATGGGGATTCATTTTCCTATCAGCGAATGGCAGGAGCTTAAAATGTAGGACAGGGATTTAAAAGCCACCTGTTAAATACTTCGTATCACCCATCAGCAGCGGCTACCTAAATCCGCAACAAAGGATTTAAACTTTCTGTTATATACGCGATTAACTCCTGCTGCTGATGAAATTTATTCAGATTTTTTATTTATTAGCAATTACATTGCTTTTTGCATGTGATGATTTTCCAAAGGATCCTGAGAATACCTTAGAACGGATCAAAGGCAAGACAATCAGGGTTGGCATAGCCGAAGATGGTAAATGGAGTGGATATTATACAGGTGAAGCTATAGGTATAGAAGCCGAAATTATTAAAGCTTATGCAAAAACGTTAAATGCAAATATAGAATGGTACCCAGGGTCACAGGAACATCTTATTGGCCTTTTAAAGGAATATCAGATCGATATCGCGATTGGCGGCTTTACCGAATCTTCTGTTTTTAAATCACATGCAGGGTTTACCCAACCCTATTTTACTGAAAGAATAAAGATCGGTGCTCCTTCCAATATTACCATTTCTGAAGAAATTAAAAACAAAAAGGTACTTGTCAAAAGAGGTTCTGATGCATTATTGGCAGTATTAGAAAATAATGGAGAACCTGTGATTTATGACTCTTTACCGGGTATCCTCACTCAGCTTATTGTTGCCCCAGAAGATGAATTAAAATCAATGGGTTTAAATATATCTGAAAAAGACCTGAAAGAAATTGCACATGTGCTGGCCGTTCCTAAAGGAGAAAATGGTTTGTTAACAGATCTGGAACAATTCATTAAAGATTATGTCAAAGCTGGAAAAAGCTAATAAAGAGCACAGTGATAAATTCTTAAGCACCGAAGCTCATGAACTGCCTGATGATAAGAGGAATAAACTGAAAAAGGCAAAAAAGCTGGAAGGGGTAACCATTGTTTATTTAATTTCTGTGGTTATTGTAATGTATTTGACACTTGGCTCTTCTCAGGCAATGAAAACTGCCTGGCTCGAAGACACCTTAAGTATAATACCGGCATTGGTCTTTCTTATTGCTTATTCAATCTATGACAAACGGCCACCTGATCATAAGTTCCAGTATGGATTTCATAAAGTTTTCACAGTTGCATTCCTTATCGGATCCTTTGCATTATTGTTAATGGGGTTATATACTGTATATGATTCTGCAATGGCATTGATAAGGGCAGAACATCCCACTATAGGAAATACCACAATGTTTGGCCATACCGTCTGGATGGGCTGGTTGATGATCGCGGCATTGCTATGGAGTTTTATACCGGCATTGTTCCTTGGCAGGAGGAAATTATCTTACGCAAAAGAATTGCACAATAAGATATTATTTACAGATGCCAATACGCAGAAAGCGGACTGGCAGACTGCCGGTGCTGCCATTGCAGGCATTATTGGAGTCGGTTTTGGAATATGGTGGTTTGATTCTGCTGCTGCCCTGTTCATAGCTTTAAATATCGCCAAGGATGGATTCTTACGTACTAAAGGCGCAATAACAGATATTATGGAGCAGGTTCCCACGGAAATTGATGAGGACACCAAGCTACATTCCTTGGATTTCAAAATCTACGAATTCTTCAAGGAGCTTGACTGGGTAAAGGATGTGAGGGTGAGGCTAAGGGAAAATGGCGCTGTATTCTTTGGAGAAGTATTTATTATACCTGCCGACCACATTCAGACTACTGATGATTTAATTGGGAAAATAGAGCAATCCTATAAAGAGATCCGGCAAATTGACTGGAAAATTCATGATCTGACTATTCAGCCGGTAAAAGGATTTAAGAAAGTTGAGAAAGTATAGGCCTTCGAGGTACTGCGAAAACTTCGTAATGAAATAGATCACAAGACTAATAATCCCTTATAGCAGCTATGAGTCAGAGGTATCTTATTTTATTAACACCTGAACTACAAACTTCTGCGGACACTTAGGCTAAGAAACGCTACAACCTTTAAATAGTTGGTACAACCGCTAAAAGGTTTTCACCGTCATGAAAGGAATTCGCTTAATAATAATATGCTCCGCCAATTCCCATTTCTGATCTTCTTTTTGACTTTCTATTTTTCAATAGCCGGGCAAAATCTGGTTACCAATCCCTCATTCGAGGTCTTTGACAAGTGTCCTGTCCACCGCGATAATTTTCATGGGGAATACTTAACAAACTGGTATGGCATAGGCCAATATTACCATACCTGCGGAGACAAATTTTCCACACCAATAAATATTGACGGCTATCAAGAACCGGCTGATGGATCGGCATATATTGGCATTAGCACCTACGATGATTATGATTCCTCAATGGGCCAGCCTACGAATCGCTCCTTTTCGGCCACACGGCTTTCCAGGCCGCTGGTGGTGGGGCGGCATTACCGGCTAAGCATGAAAGTCTCTGCGATTGACAACAGGGGCAGTGGCCATCCCCCTGATGTGCAGGTGTTTTATTCCAATGGACTTGGTATGCGGCTGTTTACCCAATGGGATGAGAACCGCATCTCGTTAAAGCCAGATAACATTTCCCACGTTTATTCAAAAGCCATCATCACCGACACCACAAATTGGACAGAGATTTCCGGGGTCATTAAAGCGGACTCGGCTTATGCGTATTTGGCGATTGCCAATTTCTTCGACAACGCAAATACCCAAATTATACGGCCCGCCAGCAGCAACCATATTTTTATTGCCTGGTATTACATTGACGATGTGGAGGTGCGGGAAATCCCTGAGATGAAGGTTTCCGATACACTGATCTGTGAAGGGACGGAAGTAGAAATTTCCACTAGCTATTCCGGCAGCTTTTACTGGCATTATGCAGGCCATCCGGCCGATACACTCAGCACCGCCAATAACTTCACCATTACGCCCACAGAAACTGTTACGCTCGTTTTTCATTCAATGGAAGACGATTTCACAGATTCCGTGGATGTAGTTGTCTTTCCCCCACCGGCCATCGCTTTACCGGATGATACGCTGCTTTGCGAAGAGCCGGTGCTGGTGCTCAATGCTTTCAATCCGGGAGCCGTTTACACCTGGTCTACCGGAGATACGACCGCAGCAATCTCCGTGGATGCTTCCGGTCTGTACCGAGTGCGCGCAATGGTAGGCCCCTGCATGGCGGAAGATTCCGTTTATGTGGAGGTGTGTAATCCTGCGGCCTTCATTCCTACAGCATTCAGCCCAGACGGCAATGGCCTGAACGATGTGTTCTTGCCCGTTACGAGCCGCATGAGCCGTTACCGCTTCCAGATCTACAACCGCTGGGGGCAGCTCATCTTCGATGGCGCTGAGACCACCAGCGGCTGGAATGGTAACAATGCCCCTGAAGGAACCTATCTGTGGATTTTCCAGGGCCAAACTCTTGGTGGTGATATTATTCGGGACAGCGGTACAGTGCAACTGGTGAGGTAGGTGCGAGTTCATCACTGTGAGAGGCACCTTCAATTGATTTTTCAATAAATGAGCTTTTGGAGAAAATTGAGGAAATCCTGATTAAAAATAGCCTTTGAAATTTACTGCTTCTATGTGGCAGAAATCTTCAAACAGTCCTTTTCGTTCAAACATTCTGGGCTTTTCTTTTAAATCAAAAACTCTGTAAAGGTGAAATTTGCCCGCATTGTCTTTTGAAAAATCATGTTCATTTTTTGAAAAGTAAATGGGCGTTTCCTTTCCTAACGTGGTGGATTTAACTTCAATAAGCTTATTGCTTCCATCCGGGTATTTTGATAAAATATCATATCCGGCACCATCACCTTCTTCTTTTGATGTCCACACTACTTGTTTGGCAAGAGCGGAATAACCATTTCTTTTTAAAGTCCATCTCTCAAACGCTAAGGATAATAGTTCTCCTGACTCACCAATACTTTTATTTTTCTGCTCAATTTCAAGATAATTCCTTTTTACAGGTGTTCTGTAACGAACTTCCGGTTCATGAAATAGCCTAAGTTCCGGAGGCTGAACAATCCAGTTTTCGAATGAAACTGTAGGCTGTTCAAACCTGAGTTCTTGATTGGCAAACTGGTCAAAATTAGATGCTAACGAGTAGTTGTTTTTCACGTATTCAACGACTTTATCTTCTAACAGTGTTTGATAATTCCATCTTCGTTTGTATCCTTTAATGTATGGTAGTCCATTCTTTACGAGGGCAGCACTGATGTTTTGATGTTTAAACTCAATGGATCCATCCGATCTTTTCTGTAAAAGAGGCTTCAGTGTCTTTCTGTGTTCCGTTTTATTATAGGCAATTCCTTTAAGCTCAGAAGTGAGCATTTGGAAGTAATCATAAATGATGAGTTCAACCTCTGTTGCAGTCCAGTCCAAAGTTCTCTGAAATTTGAGTGGCCAATTTATTTAGAATCCATTGTGTACCCGACAAATATAAACCCGCTGTTCAGTCTATTGAAAAATCGTAAAAACTTATAGTCTTGCTTTTTCAGCTACGCAATCCAATTTCGCGTACCGGTTCCGGGGCATCAGCAAACTTTTTATGCTTACCCTGCAAAGTTCCCATGAAACGCGTTACCGGAAATATAACCCGCTTCACAAAGGGTGGAATCTCCAGCATATCGAATTCGGTACGGTAACGGTGCATCAGGTAAGCGGCATCAAAAGGATCTGGCATCTTGCCCCCGTTTTCCTTTGTAGATTCATAAATCTTTGAAAGGAAATAAGCCACATTATGGGCCGGCTTAATGTAGCCCTTGCAAATGAGCGGTCCGGTGCCTGCATTCCAGAATTTATGTGGCACCCGTGCTTTAAACGTGCAGGTTTCCCCCGGACCGTAAAATTGCGGTTCGTGTCCAAGCACTTGGGTGGCAACTTGTCCCTGAACCACCGTCAGCGCCTCTTCCTGGAAAAAGTGAATGTGCATGGGCGGCCCTGAATTGGGTTGAACCAGATTTTCTACTTCCAACCAGGGTTCGCTGCCGTTTTCTTCAACCAGGCGCAGAAAGGTGAGTTGTTCTCCGCTGCCATTGTCAATGGTATAGGGGTAAGTAATTTCCATCGTTGCTTTTTTGGCACAATATAGCAAAATCTTTTACTCGTAGAGATGGGGGAGATGAGCATTCCCTCACCAATTTTTTTAGGGATTATTTTAAGCAGGTTCAGCAGATAATGAATATCTTGGCCGAAACATTTGAATATTTATCATGAAGCATAAAATTATCCTCACCGCGGTGCTGTTCTTAATTGGGTTCAATGTAAATGGTCAGCACTTGCGGGGGCTGTTGCAGGATACCGCCACAGACGAATGGAAGTTTGTATCAATGGATGTGCAAACTGAAGTAGTTACTGAATTGTCAGCGATTAAAAGCCTGAAGACACCATTTGGAACTCCCGGGCTGGTTAACCGCAGTTCAAATACCTATTACATTTATGGGAATGATACGGCAAACCAGCGCCAGCTCTGGGCGATCAGCCTCATTGATGGCAGCCTCATAGATATTGTTCCTATTCCCAATGTTTATGCCCTTACAATGAATGCAGAGGATGATTTCCTGTATGGATTCCGTGTGAGTGGCTCGAATTCCCAGACCATCAGGTTAAATCCCGCTAATGGGCAAGCAACCGTTTTTACCGGAATCAACTTTCCAAGTCAGGTTGGTTCATTCTATCCTGAAGGCATTACCGTGCATGGCGCTGCAGAGCGGCTGTATATTCCGGGTGAAACGCCATCTCCAGGGCGGGTGGACAAATTTTTCGAGTACACCTTGCAGGGCAATGGTTCCTATAAAACCAGGTATGATTGGGCGGCAAGAGTTCTTCGAACGCATATTTATAATGATTCGGTTTATGTGGCTCACGTTATTGGAGGAAAAACACAGTTCATAGGTTTTATTCCAGATTCTCTGCCCGCAATTCATGTGATTGTGGATTCACTGCCTTTACAATCCACAGCCGGAAATCCGGGTTTCAACTCTGTTATTGATCCTGATGCCCACATTTATTATCACTACGGTATAAAAAGCCTTAGTCCATACCAAAGGTTATTGTTGATGATAGATCTGAATAATGGACAAGTGCTGGATGAACTGGAAATTGGAGATATGAAAGCCATTGCCGGTACGATACATCCGCCAAGTGTAAAACTCAACAGAATTAACGGTTCCATTTTTTACGATAGAAATGGAAATGGCGTGAAGGACAACAATGATGGCCCACTAATCAATCAGTCGCTGTTGGTACAGCCAGGGAATTTTTATGTCTATAGCAACAGACAAGGTAATTTCAGTTTACCTGTAGGCCCGGGAACATACAAGCTTTCTGTTGTTGCCAACGGACCTTTTGCCCTCACCACATCACCTCCTGAATACAATGTAACTTTTACCGGAAATGGCGAAGATACTTCGGGGGTGGATTTTGGACTTGAAGCCACAGGAGCTTCAGCAGATGGCGCTACCGTTACACTTGACGTTCAGGATGCCGCTACGTACCACCTCAATACCCGGCTGAATCATTACATCACTTACAAGAATTCTGGCAATACCGATTTGGATGGAACGGTGACTTACCATTTGGATACACTTTTCGATTATGTTTCAGCTACCCCGGCACCTGACGCAATTAATGACAATGAGTATTCATTTGATTTCAGCGATATGTATCCCTCAGAAGAGCGGCAGATATTGCTTGTTCTTGAGAATTCAATTGATCAAAGTACGATTGGCAAAACCGCTTGCACAGTAGCAAACATGGATTTTGGCTCATCAGGCGGCAGCAGCAATCTGTATGATACAACATGCCAGGTAATTGTGGCTTCCTGGGATCCAAATGACAAGCTGCATGAAACAAGTCAGGAAGCGGTAATTGAAGCTGGGAGCAGACTCACCTATAAAGTGAGGTTTCAGAATACCGGAAACGCTCCTGCATTCAACATCGTGATACGCGATACCCTGGATATGCTGCTGAAGCCATCCACATTTGAAATGATCTCTGCCAGCCATGATTATAATGTGTATATCAATGACAATGAAATCGTGTGGGAATTCATGAACATCATGCTACCTGACAGCGGCTCGGATTGGGTGGGGAGCAATGGCTTTGTAAAGTTTTCAGTGGAGGTTGATTCATCAGCTAATAAGGGCGATTTCATCTATAATCAGGCGGGGATTTTCTTCGATTTAAATCCACCGGTCATTACCAATGAGGTGGAAGTTCAGATTCCGCTTGAGCAGTCGGTTGATAGAGTTGATAAGGCTGATGGAATAAAGCTGTACCCCAATCCATCAACAGGCGTGGTAACCGTAGAACTGCCTGTAGCCGCCAGCCAGGCCATCTTCATTCTGTACGATTTGTATGGAAGGAAAATCCAGCAAACGAACTATGGTCAGGTTAAGGTAGTGTCGCAGGATTTCGGTAGCCTGAAAAACGGGATTTACATTATTGAAGTTGCTACTGAGCAGATGACGTACATAAGCAAGTGGATTAAGGGGGAGTAGCTGATTGGGGTGTGGTTTTCTTCAACATAGTATGGATAAATGGAATACGAAGCCCTTGTATTTTAAAAGCTAAAACTATAATTATTTTACTTTTTCAATTGCTCCGACCGAACATTCACGAATCTGCAAAAATATCAAATGATGCAAAATGCTTGTAAGGGCGCATGCCTGGAGGCGACTTTGTAGTTTATTTAAGAGAACGAGGACAAGGCCAAACGGCTGATAAATTTCAATTCTACGAAGTACGATTAAAGGGAGGCTGAGAAGACCATCCAGCGCAGGCACAAAGTATTTCAATTCTACGAAGTACGATTAAAGGTTGCAGATGGGATTAACCGGATCGGGTCTGCTATAATATTTCAATTCTACCAAGTTCGATTAAGAGAGGATCTGACCTGGACGTGAACCGGATCCTGCTCAATTTCAATTCTACCAAGTTCGATTAAGAGTGCCTGGGTGGAAAAGGATACCCGCAAAGCACTTTATTTCAATTCTACCAAGTTCGATTAAGAGTATGCGCTGGACTACTTGAATGTAGAAGATAAGCGACATTTCAATTCTACCAAGTTCGATTAAGAGCAAACCAAATATAAAACGGCAGGTAGAAGAACAAACCATTTCAATTCTACCAAGTTCGATTAAGAGCTTGATGTATCCGGCATTAAAGGTGTAACCCCTGGATTTCAATTCTACCAAGTTCGATTAAGAGAAATAGAGGTGGATCGCCACCGTTACCAGGTGGAGGATTTCAATTCTACCAAGTTCGATTAAGAGACTCCTCTTCCTCAAAACTGCTCGCTGGCTTCAAAATTTCAATTCTACCAAGTTCGATTAAGAGTACATTTATCGTTGAAACCATAGTTCTTTTTGGTGATTTCAATTCTACCAAGTTCGATTAAGAGTTCATACTCACCGCCTGCACATTTACGGAGTTTAAATTTCAATTCTACCAAGTTCGATTAAGAGGGTGAAGAACCGGTAACGCTGATAAGATGCTCTAAATTTCAATTCTACCAAGTTCGATTAAGAGAACCATGTGAATAGTGATGCCCTCCGGAATCGTAAATTTCAATTCTACCAAGTTCGATTAAGAGTCCGCACTGGTACCACCTCAAAGACACCGGAGGCAATTTCAATTCTACCAAGTTCGATTAAGAGGGGGCGATTGCTGGGGGGTTTGGGGAGGCTTCGAAAATTTCAATTCTACCAAGTTCGATTAAGAGATACCGCAGGAATCGGATCAGTAGTAGGCGGCACCGAATTTCAATTCTACCAAGTTCGATTAAGAGTCATCCCACCCACAGCGGAACCACTTTCCCTCACCGATTTCAATTCTACCAAGTTCGATTAAGAGGCCAATTCCATCGGATTTATCCGCCCCAAAAACACATTTCAATTCTACCAAGTTCGATTAAGAGCCTCCGCGAGCGAGGACTACACACAATCCGTACTACATTTCAATTCTACCAAGTTCGATTAAGAGTGAGTGCCCCGGTGTGTTGACGTTTCATTTTGAATATTTCAATTCTACCAAGTTCGATTAAGAGTCAGCGTTCATCGTCCCTCAATTACCGCGCTGGCTGATTTCAATTCTACCAAGTTCGATTAAGAGAGACCTCTACGCAATTATGGACGCGGGCGACCCTGATTTCAATTCTACCAAGTTCGATTAAGAGCAATCTCAATGCTTCTTCTGATTGATTAATAGCTGCATTTCAATTCTACCAAGTTCGATTAAGAGGTGTTGATGGAGAGGCAGTGGCGGAGGGTTACGTTCATTTCAATTCTACCAAGTTCGATTAAGAGGGGCGGACCGGCAGGCCCAACATCACCTGTAGGGGATTTCAATTCTACCAAGTTCGATTAAGAGCTTCTGTTTCGGGCGTGGAAGCCCGGCCCTCTCTGGAATTTCAATTCTACCAAGTTCGATTAAGAGTTTTCAATAATGTTGATAGGGATGTTCCGGAGGGAAATTTCAATTCTACCAAGTTCGATTAAGAGTGTTGATCTGATTTGTCTTTTGGTGTGGTGTAATGGGATTTCAATTCTACCAAGTTCGATTAAGAGTTTAATTCGTCTAAAGCATCCGCTAATCCTTCAAAATTTCAATTCTACCAAGTTCGATTAAGAGTAAATTTGCATTTCCCTCAATAACAGCTTGTTGCAATTTCAATTCTACCAAGTTCGATTAAGAGGAAACAAAAGAATATGAACATGAATTTAAATCCGTATTTCAATTCTACCAAGTTCGATTAAGAGCAGGGATTAAGCACGGCAACTGTATTAGATTCTGTATTTCAATTCTACCAAGTTCGATTAAGAGCGACTGTAAGATGGAAAATATGTTTTTTTTGAGAAATTTCAATTCTACCAAGTTCGATTAAGAGACCAGTACGAAGCGCTCGACACCGCCTACCAGAGCAGATTTCAATTCTACCAAGTTCGATTAAGAGCTCGCGAATCGGATATCTCCACATTACTAATGATGTAATTTCAATTCTACCAAGTTCGATTAAGAGTTGGCACAATTCCTTTCCTATAAGGTAATTCCTTGATTTCAATTCTACCAAGTTCGATTAAGAGAATCAGAAGAAGCATTGAGATTATACAACGAAAGAAATTTCAATTCTACCAAGTTCGATTAAGAGTATTGATTGTAGATGGTATTATGGCAACTGGCACAATTTCAATTCTACCAAGTTCGATTAAGAGGTACACTCATTGAAATCATTGATTTTAGGATGAGATTTCAATTCTACCAAGTTCGATTAAGAGTCAGTCTTCAAATAGACTCAGAAAAGCACTTGAAAAATTTCAATTCTACCAAGTTCGATTAAGAGTGAGTTTTTGTTTGAATATTTGTCTGATGATTGGAAATTTCAATTCTACCAAGTTCGATTAAGAGTGATTCTTTATTTGATTTTGGTGACAACAAACAAGATTTCAATTCTACCAAGTTCGATTAAGAGCTCCAGCTGATAAAACCAATGTGCCGCTCCTTGTAAAATTTCAATTCTACCAAGTTCGATTAAGAGTGTGTTGAGAGTTTTGGGATCAGCAGGATCTTCTCCATTTCAATTCTACCAAGTTCGATTAAGAGATCAGCAAGCTTCAAGACAAAATTACTAAATAAATAGATTTCAATTCTACCAAGTTCGATTAAGAGTAAAAACAAGAATTGGTATCATTAAAGTTCCACCAAGATTTCAATTCTACCAAGTTCGATTAAGAGAATAGTTTCTCAAAAGGATTCTCTTCTTTCTTTTTGTATTTCAATTCTACCAAGTTCGATTAAGAGCATTATATCACCATCTAATTCAAATGATCCTTCTTTATTTCAATTCTACCAAGTTCGATTAAGAGTCTTATAGCTTGATAATATTGCTCATAACTCCAGGTATTTCAATTCTACCAAGTTCGATTAAGAGTATTTCTGATAAATCCAATATATCTTCTATTTCTTCATTTCAATTCTACCAAGTTCGATTAAGAGCTTTTTGTATCCTTATCTTCTTTTATTGTTAATTCATTTCAATTCTACCAAGTTCGATTAAGAGCCATTCTTCCATTCCGAAGTCGTTCAGCTTGAAGGCATTTCAATTCTACCAAGTTCGATTAAGAGGGCTGGGGTAGTTGATCACTACATCATCAGGGTTCTATTTCAATTCTACCAAGTTCGATTAAGAGAGCAATTTCAGGTAAACGTCCACATCATCCACACAGATTTCAATTCTACCAAGTTCGATTAAGAGCGTCCTGGATGGTCTTTGAGTCGCCCTCCTCAAGGCATTTCAATTCTACCAAGTTCGATTAAGAGGCACCATCCGGATATGGAATCCGTCAAAGTATGCCCATTTCAATTCTACCAAGTTCGATTAAGAGGCCCAGCGCTCCGAGTTTGCCCTTTACGGCATTGAAATTTCAATTCTACCAAGTTCGATTAAGAGTCATTATGTCTTAGACCCCTATTTCTTGGAGAGATTTTTCAAAAGAGTTTAGGTCTATTTC